>DASYLG010000073.1:0-2540 GCA_036009685.1 Iamia sp.
TGTCCAAGTCGACCGCCGCTGACCTACGCCAGATCCAGCGCAGCCTCAACGACCGACCACGCAAGACCCTCGGCTACATGACACCATCAGAGGCCTACTCACAGGTCGTTGCGCCAACCGGTTGAACCCGCCGTGACGAGAGAGGCTATGCCTCGCTGATGACCTCGTCGAGCTTCTGGGCGGCGGCCTCGACGACGTCGTCGATGAGGGACTGGTCGACGGGGACGGGGTCGCCGGTGTCGACGTCGAAGCCGGCGCCGAAGGAGAGGATGCCGTCGGTGCCGGCCTGGGTCCAGACCACCAGGACGCCGTCGAAGGCGAGGGTCTCGCCCTCGTCGGTCTCGATGGCGAAGCCGACCTCGACGGTGAGGCTCTCGTCGCCGATGTCGTGATCCTCGCCCTCTTCGAGGGTCACCGTGGCGATGCTGCCCTCGTCCTCGAACGAGAGCTCGTCGCAGGTGCCGGTGAGCTCGCGGTAGGTGCCGACGACGTCGATGCTCGGGGCGAGGCCGTGCTCGATGGTCGCACCGTTCTCGTCGGTGAAGTCCCGGTCGACGGCGCCCGGGGGGTCGTCGCTGTCGCTGAAGGGATCGGCGCCCTCCTCGTCGAGGCGATCCAGCAGCTCCTCGCACTCGGCGGAGGCGTCGTAGTCATCGTCGGAGCTGCTGTCCTCGTCGGTGTCCTCGGTGTAGCCCTGCCCGATGTCGCCCTCGGTGAGGAGGGCGTCGGTGCGCTGTTCCTCGGTGAGCTCGACGTCGTCGTCACCCCCGTTGGAGAGGAGGATCAGCCCGCCCACGACGACCAGGAGGACGACCACGACGAGGGCGGCCATGAGGGCGATCAGGGGTCCCTTGGAGCCGCCCGACGACCCGCCCGCCGGCGCCGGTCCGCCCGGGGGCGGTCCGCCGTAGCCGGGAGGGGCCCCGCCGTACCCGGGCGGCGGACCCGTGGGCGGCCCGTACCCCCCGGGAGCGCCGGGAGCGCCCGGACCGCCGGGGGGCGGGGGCGGGGAGCCGGGCGGTGGCCCGTAGCCGGGGGCGCCGGGCGGCGGGCCGTAGCCACCAGGGGTTCCGGGTGGCGGGGGAGGTGGGGGGTAGCCCATGGCGGCCGACGCTACCGGGGGGCGACGGCCCGAGGGACGGGGAGCCGGCCCCGACCGCCGGAGCCGAGGCGGGAGGGGTGGGTCAGAGGCCCTCGGCGGCGGAGTCCCAGCCGTCGACCCGCATGGAGCGGACGAGCAGGATCACCGGCACCAGCCCGGCCAGCACGATCAGCAGGGCGGGGAGGGCGGCGGCGTCGAGACGGGAGTCCTTGGTGGCCTCGTACACCGTGATGGCCAGGGTGTCGCGGCCGAGCGGCCGCAGCAGGGCGGTGGCCGGGAGCTCCTTCATGACCTCGACCAGCACCAACAGGGCGGCGGTGAGCAGCCCCGGCCGGAGGAGGGGGAGATGGACGTCGGCCAGGACGCGGGCCCGGTCGGCGCCGAGGGCCCGGGCGGCGTCGTCGAGGTCGGTGCTGATGCGCCCCATGCGGGCCTCGACCGAGAAGAACGCCAGGGCGTGGAAGCGCACGGTGTAGGCCAGGACCACTCCGAGGATGGTGCCCGTCGTCAGGAGGCCGATGTGGCGGTCGAAGGACTCGGCCACGTCGACCATGTGCCGGTCGAACCACACCAGCGGCCCGTACACGGCGACGGCCACGACGGTGCCGGGCAC
Source organism: Iamia sp. (assembly GCA_036009685.1). GTDB lineage: Bacteria > Actinomycetota > Acidimicrobiia > Acidimicrobiales > Iamiaceae > Iamia. The sequence continues at coordinate 1,716 of DASYLG010000073.1, forward strand.
GGCGTAGCCCACCGTCGCCAGCCGGGCCAGGACCCGCCCGACCCGCGACCGGCTGCCCCGCTTGCCGTAGGCGACAAGGGTCGCCGTCGACACCGCCACCAGCACGGTCACTCCGCCCAGCAGGAGGGTGTTCCAGGTGATCTGCCCGAGGTCGTCGGTGGTGGTCCCGGCCCGCACCACCTCGACGGCCCACGCCGCCATCTGGGCCACCGGCAGGGCGAAGACGGCGACCAGCAGCAGGGCTCCCGGAGCGGCGGCCAGGACGCCCCGCCAGCCCCGCAGCCGGCGGGGCTGCACCGCGTCGCCGCGGCCGAGGGCCTGGTGGTAGCGGGCTCGCCCCCGCAGGGCCCGCTCCACCGTCACCAGGGTGAGCGCCAGGCCGACGAGGACGGTGGCCAGCTGGAGGGCGGCGTCCTGGTCGTAGTTCCACATCCGGTAGATGGCGTTCGGGAGGGCCTGGATGCCCAGGAGGTCCACCGTGCCAAAGTCGGCCAGGGCCTCCATGATCGCCAGGGCGGCGCCGGCGGCCAGGGCCGGGCGGGCGAGCGGCAGGGCCACCTGGCGGACGGCCTGGCCGTAGGTCCGGCCCATGCCCCGGGCCGCCTCCAGCGCCTGCCGGGACTGGCCGAGGAAGGCGCTCCGCCCGAGCACGTAGACGTAGGGGTACAAGACGGCGGTGAGGACCGCGATGGCCCCCCACGTCGACTTGAGGCCGGGGAGGTGGAAACCGTCGCCGAGGAGGCTGGTCTGGAGCGTCGTCCCCCGGCCGTACTGGGCCAGCAGCACGAACGTCAGGACGTAGCCCGGCATGGCCATGGGCAGCAC
>DASYLG010000074.1:0-7926 GCA_036009685.1 Iamia sp.
AGCCTCCTCGACGAGTGGGAGTCGCTTCGCCACCCGTCGGAGCTCCCCGAGGGGGTCACGCCGGCCGACATGGCCGTCGAGCAGGGACCGCCGCCGGTCACCCGGAACCGCCGGGCCTTCACCGTGCTGGTCCGCAACGCCCTGTTCCGCCGGGTCGAGCTGCTGGCCCAGCAGCGCTGGACCGCCCTCGGCGAGCTCGACGGCGACGCCGGGTGGACCGCCGACCGCTGGCACCAGGCGGGCCAGCCGTACTTCGCCGAGCACTCGTCCGTCGGGATCGACGGCGATGCCCGCAGCGCCCGGATGCTCATCATCGACGAGCACCCGGATCGCTGGGAGGTCCAGCAGCTGCTGGCCGACCCCGACGGCGAGCACGGCTGGCGGATCCGGGCCACCGTCGACCTGGCCGCCTCCGACGAGGTCGGCGAGCCGGTGGTCCACGTCGAGGCCCTCGCCGAGGCCTGACCGTGGCCGACGTCGAGGCCGAGGACGGCCGGTACGTGATGCGGGCGGCGGCCATGATCGCCGCACCGGTCGACGAGGTCCGGCGTCTGCTGGCCGACGACACCCGGTTGGTCGAGTGGGTGCCGTGGTCCGAGTGGGTGCCGGGCCCCGTCGCCGAGGGCGAGGTCCGCCTGGGCGTCGGCCGGTCGGTGGGAGCGGTGCACTTCCTGGGCCGCACCCGCACCGAGCCCGACGGCACCGTCGTCCGGTCCTGGGTGATGGCGCTCCCGCCGGCCAAGGGGGTGCCGAGGGAGCCCGAGTGGTGGCGGGAGGTGCGCGGCACGACCCGGTTCGTCCAGGGTGGGACGCACGTCGACGTCGAGGTGGTCACGACCATTCCCGGCGCCCGCGCCCGGGGGACCCGGGCCGGAGCCCGCTCCGAGGCCCGCGGCCTCGACAGAGCCCTCGGCCGCCTGGCCCGGATCGCCGAGGGCCGGTCCCCAGGTCTCGCGGCCCGGCTCCGGGGCGGGCCCGAGGCCGGGCCGCTCTGACGCCGGCCCGGCCCGGTCCTCGCCCGGCGGTAGCGTCCCCCAGGTGAGGCCGTGGCGTCCGAGCCGGCCGACGGGGCTTCGGCCCCGCCGACCCCTCCGGGGCATCCCCGGGGAGCCCTTCGTGGGCCACCATCGCCGCGCCGGCGCGGGAGCGCACTCCGTGCACCCGGGCGCCAGCAGGACAGGACAGGTCGGACGCCGCGGTCTCACCCCCGTTGGACGATGGTGACCGGCACCTGACGTGAGCCGAGGGGGCAGGGGACGCCAGCGGCGGATCGACGACGCCGCCGCCGCCATCGCCGGGGCCTTCCTGGCCGGGCCGTGGGATCCGGCGAGCATGGGCCGGCGGGCCAAGCGGGCGGTCGGCGACCGGCGCCACTGGCCGACCCGGCTGGCCGAGGTGGTGGTGCGGGGCTACCCCGAGCCGCCCCGCGACCGGCCTCGGGAGCTGGCGGGCTTCGTCGCCGCCTGCACCCTGTTCCGCGAGGCCGCCGACGACCCCGACCGGCCGCTGCGGGTGGCGGTGTGGGCGACCGGGGCGCCCACGGCCATGGTCACCCGGCGGTGGGGCGTGCCGGCGATCGACGACGTCGAGGCGCTGGCCCGGTGGCTGGCCGTCGACCTCGACCACCTGGCCTGGTTCGCCGACCGGCGGCGGTCCGAGCGCACCGTCGCGGACGTCCGCCTCGTCCACCATCACCGGACGTGGATCCGCAAGGCCGACGGCTCGCCCCGGCTGCTGGAGGCGCCCAAGCGCGAGCTCAAGGACCTCCAGCGTCAGGTCCTGCACGAGATCCTCGATCGGATCCCGGCCCACGACGCCGCCCACGGCTTCCGCCCCGGCCGCTCGGCGGCGACCGGCGCCGGCCTCCACACCGGCCGGGCGGTCGTGATCGGCCTCGACCTCGAGGCCTTCTTCACCTCGGTCCGGGGCGGGCGGGTGTACGGGGTCTTCCGCTACGCCGGCTACCCCGAGCCCGTCGCCCACGCCCTCGCCGCCCTCTGCACGACCACCACGCCGGTGCGGATCCGGGCGGCGGCGCCCGCCGTGCGGGATCCCGACCAGGTGGCCCGGCGCCGTCGGTTGCTCGACGCCCTGGCCGGCCCGCACCTGGCCCAGGGGGCGCCGACGTCGCCGGCCCTGGCCAACCTGGTCGCCTTCGGCCTCGACCGTCGGCTCGCCGGGCTGGCGGCCGCCGCCGGGCTGACCTACACCCGCTACGCCGACGACCTGACGTTCTCGGGACCCGGCGACCTGCGGCGGCGGGCGCCGGCCGTCGTGGACCTCGTGCGCCGCATCGCCGCCGACGAGGGATTCCGGCTCCACGAGGGCAAGACGCGGGTCCGCACCGCGTCCCAGCGTCAGATCGTCACCGGGTTGGTGGTCAACCGGACGGCCCAGGTGGCCCGGTCCGACGTCGACCGGCTCCGGGCCCAGCTGCACCGGGCCGCGACCCACGGGCCGGCGGCCGTGGCCGGTGCCGCCGGGCATCCCGATCTGCGGCGCCACCTGGAGGGGAGGGTGGCCTGGGCCGGCACCGGCAACCCCCGCCGGGCGGCCCGGCTGCAAGCCGCCCTCGACCGCATCGAGTGGCCGAACGACGACGGATCGTCGTCGTAACCATCTACTCTCCGCGTTCCTGAGGTTGCGGAAAGTGACGCTTGGTCCTCACGGTCGGCGCTCCGAGGCCGATCTGGGTGAGACCGGAGCCTGGGATGGGCTTCGCCAAACCCTTGGAGCTGAGAGCGTTGTCCCTCACCCGCACCCCCCGCCACCAGGTCACGGCCCTCCTCGCCGGACTGGCCCTCGCCACCACCGGCCTCGTCGCCTGTGAGCCCGAGCCCTCGCCACCGCCGGCGCCCCCCGCCAGCGGGGTCACGACGGCCGACATCGACACCTTCGCCGTCTCGGTCAACCCGAGCTCCACCCGGGGCAACGACACGGTGCTGCGGATCATGGACAGCGCCGGCAAGCTCAAGGTCGGGTACATCTCGTTCCCCGTCGCGGCCGCCGACACCAGCTCCCTCGAGGCGACGCTCGGCATCACCCCCCGGCACTCCGGCTTCGCCCTGGAGGTGCACAACACCGGCTCGTTCACCAACGACACGACCTTCGAGACCCGGCCCGCCCTCGGCGCCGAGGTCGGGACCCTGGCCTCCACGACGGCCGGTACCCGCCAGCGGATCGCCCTCAGCGGCGTGAGGGTCTCCAAGGGCCGGGCGTATCTCGCCATCACCACCTCCAGCGACTACGAGCTGGAGATCACCTCGACCGAGGGGGCACCGGCGGCCGGCAAGGCCCCGGCCCTCGACATCACCCCTGACGACACCCCGCCGCCCCCCACGACCCCGACGCCGCCCACCACCCAGCCCAGCGGGCCCGACGACTGGCGCCTGTCCTGGTCGGACGAGTTCAACGGCACCCAGGTCGACGGCAGCAAGTGGAACGTCTACGACGAGGCCACCCCGTGGAACAGCGTCGAGTCGCCCAAGGCCAGCACGTGCCCCAAGGCCTCGAACGTCTCGCTCAGCGGCGGCCTCCTGATCATGCGGACCAAGAAGGCCAACGGCGCCTGCGCCGGCGGCCAGGCCCAGAGCGGCGCCGGGATGAACACCTGGGGCAAGTTCGAGCAGGCCCAGGGTCGCTTCGAGGCCCGGGTGCGCTGGACGGCCGAGGGCAACAACCTCTGGGGCGGGTTCTGGACCCACGCCAACGGTGGCCCCGGCTACGACAAGACCAAGGCCTCCGAGCTCGACGTGTTCGAGTACATCGGCAAGACGGCCCAGCCCAACATCAACCGCTACAAGCCCGCCATCCACTTCAACTACACCTGCAACCCGAAGTGCATGCAGAACGTCCCCGTCATGGACTTCCAGGTCACCGACTGGCACACCTACGGCGTCGAGTGGGAGCCCACCGTGCGCGGTGACCCCACGAGCACCCAGATCCGCTTCTACCTCGACGGCGTGCAGGTGGCGCAGTTCGACCGCTACGGCGCCTGGCAGGTGAACCCCAACGGGACCAAGGTCATGGTCCACCAGGGCTCGTGGACCAACTCCAACGGCCCCTTCCCCACCCCGTTCGGCCCGGATCGGGCCCACAAGATCGTCCTGTCGGCCTGGGTCGGCGCCCCGACCGTCGACGCCGCCACCATCGCCCGGGGCTACGACCCCCCCGGCGGCCACGCCGACCTCCAGGTCGACTGGGTGCGGGTCTACAAGCGCTGAGAGGCCGAGGTCTCGTCCCCTCCGGTCCGCATCTGGCAGCCTCGGCCCATGGCCGAGGCACGGGTGCGGATCGATCGCGACGAGGAGCTGGAGGGTCTGGTGACCCTGACGCTCGACCGGCCCGAGAAGCTCAACGCCCTCGACATCGCCCTCCACGACGAGCTCCAGGCCGCGCTCGCCGCCCTCGAGGTCGACCACGAGGCCCGGGTGGTCGTGCTCGTCGGCGAGGGCCGCGCCTTCTCGGCCGGAGCCCAGCTGGGCGACCGGCGCCCGAGCCGCCCGGTGAACGACATCGACCGGCGGGCGCGGGCCAGCCTCGGCGGGCGGACCTGCGAGCTGATCGACCGGCTGCCCCAGGTCACCATCGGGGTGGCCAACGGGCTGGCCATCGGGGGCGGGGTCGTGCTGCTCACCTGCTGCGACCTGCGCCTGGCCGCCGAGTCGGCCTGGTTCTCGATCCCCGAGGTCGAGCTGGACATGCCGCTGACCTGGCAGGCCCTCCCCCGCCTGATGCGGGAGCTGGGTCCCGCCCGGACGAAGGAGCTGGTCATGGCGTGCGAGCGCTTCACCAGCGCCCAGGCCGCCCAGTGGGGCTTCGTCAACCACGTCCACCCCGACGCCGAGCTGCCCGCCGCCACCCGGGCGCTGGTCGCCCGCCTGCTGTCGATGGACCCGCTGGCGCTGGCCTCGACCAAGGCCGCCTGTGCCGCCCTGGCCAACGCCATGGTGCCCAAGGAGGTGACCTGGAGCGACCCCGAGCTGATGCTGCTCGCCTACCGCCAGGCCGCCCTCCGCCCCCGCGACGAGGGCTGAGCGGGCGCCGCGGGCGCGGCCCGCTGAGGCTCGGGGTGGGCCGCTGGCTACCTTGTCGGCCTGGACGCGGGGCGCTCGGGTCCCGCCCCCGACGAGGATCGACGAGCTGGTGGTGCTGCGGACGACGATGGGGAGGGCGCTCGCGATCGTCGCGCTGGCGGCGGGCACGTCGGCCTGCTCCTCGGCCCACGCCGCCGATCGGGCCGCCCCCGAGCCGATGGGGGCCGAGCTGGCCGGCTCCGAGACGTTGGCCGCGGCCGCCTCCGACCGGGTCGCCACCCTCTGCGACGCGGGGGCGGCCGACCCGGTGAGCGACCCCGCGGCGTACCACCAGGAGTCGTGGGCGGAGGTGGCCGAGCTCGTCGGCCGGACGCCGCTGGACGCCGGCGACGAGGCCCAGGCCCTGGATGTGATCCGGTCGGGGTGGCAGGGCGACGCCGCCATCGACGAGGAGGGGTGGGACCACGCCGAGACGGCCAGCGTCGCCTGCCCCGACGGCAACCTGTACGCCGTGCAGGTGCTGGCCCGGGCGCCGGCACCGGCCGACGCCCACGCCTACGGCCGGGCCCGCTTCGCCAGCGGCGGCATCTGGCACCGGGAGGGCCTCCGCTACGGCACCGCCACGGACGTCACCGGCCGCAAGGTCGACCTGCTCCTCGACCTCTTCCTCCCGCCCGCCACCGATGCCGACGACGCCGCCGGCCGACCCACGCTGGTGCTCGTGCACGGCGGAGGGTTCACGGGCGGCGCCCGGTCGTGGCACACCGACGACGCCCTGGCCTACGCCCGGCGCGGCTTCGTGGTGGCCACCATCGACTACCGGGTCGACCCCGACGCCGGCGCCTCCCGCTCGGCCCACCGCGCCGCCTCCTACGCCGCCATCGACGACGGGATGCAGGCCGTCCGGTGGCTGCGGGCCCACGCCGACGAGCACGGCATCGACCCCGACCGCATCGCCGCCCTGGGCGCGTCGGCCGGCGGGGAGATCGCCCTCGGGCTGGCCCTGCTCGAGGACCTGACCCCGGGGGGCCCGCTGGCCGACATCTCCCCCAAGGTCACCGCCGCCTTCTCGACCGGCGCCTACCTGACCCCGATCCTGGGGGCGGCCGGGCTCGACGCCACCGACGCTCCCGTCCTGCTCCACCACTTCGAGACCGACACCGAGAGCGGCCGGCCCTGGACCTATGCCGCCGCCACCTGCGACGCGGTGCGGGCCGCCGGCGGGACCTGCGACCTCGACGTCACCGAGGGCGTCGACCACACCGTCGGCCTCGGCCCCGACAGCGTCGAGATCGACAGGATCCTCGCGTTCCTCGCCGTCCACCTCCGCCTGGACGCCTAGCGGCCGGCCGGCGCTAGCTGACGGGCGGGTGGAGGTGGGCCCAGGGGTGGGCCTCCTCCAGCTGGGCCGCGACCCGGATGAGAAGGTCCTCCCGGCCGTAGGCGGCGACGAGCTGGACGCCGACGGGGACGCCGGCCTCGGTGCGGTGCAGGGGCAGGCTGATGGCGGGCTGGCCGGTCATGTTCCAGGCCGGGGTGAAGGGGACGAAGGCCGCCGCCCGGGCCAGCGGGTGGAGCGGGTTGTCGGGGTCGTTGGCCATGGTGCCGAGCGGCAGCGGCACCTCGCCCAGGGTCGGGGTGAGGAGCAGGTCCCACCCGTCGGCCCACCACTGCTGGGCCCGGCGCCGGAAGGCGGCCGAGGCGGCGAGGGCCGCGGCCAGGTCGGTGGCGTGGAGCTTCTTGGCGTACTCGGCCTGGACCCAGTTCACCGGTTCGACCTCGTCCTCGGCGATCGGCCGACCGACCAGGGCCTCGCAGCCGGCCAGGCCCATGGCCATGCCCGTGGCCCAGAGGGCGAGGAACTGACCGCTGACCGTCGGGTCGGACAGCGCCCCCGGGAAGCCGGGCTCGACGTGGTGGCCGAGCGACTCGAGCAGGGCGCCGGCCGATCGGGCCGCTTGGGCGCACTCGTCGTCGATGGCCGGGCCCAGGGGGCTGTGGTCGAGCAGCCCGATGCGCAGCCGCCCGGGGTCGGCCCCGACCTCGTCGAGGTAGGGCCGCGCCGGCACCGGGGCGATGACAGTATCGCCGACGCCGGGCCCGTGGGTGGCGTCGAGCAGGGCCGCGGTGTCGCGGACGGTGCGGCTGACGCAGTGCTCGACGCCGAGGTTGCTCTCGTCCCGGTACGGCCCGACGGTGATGCGACCCTGGGTGGGCTTGAGGCCGACCAGCCCGCAGCACGACGCCGGGATGCGGATGCTGCCGCCCCCGTCGGAGGCGTGGGCGATGGGCACCATGCCGCTGGCCACGGCGGCGCCGGATCCGCCGCTCGACCCGCCCGGGGTGCGGGTCGGGTCCCACGGGTTGCGGGTCGGTCCCCAGGCCACCGGCTCGGTGGTGGGGAGGCTGCCCAGCTCGGGGCTGTTGGTCCGGCCGGCGATGACGAACCCGGCGGCCTGGTGGCGCAGGACCAGCGTGGTCGAGCGGGGTGACGGCGGGGCCTCGGCCCGCAGGGCGGCGTTGCCGTTGGAGAGCGGCCGGCCCTCCATGTGGGCGTGGAGATCCTTGAGGAGGAAGGGCACGCCCCGGAAGGGCCCGGCGGGCAGATCGGGGTCGGCCGCCGCCGTCCGGGCCTCGTCGAACCAGCGGAAGGTCAGGGCGCTCAGCTGGCGGTCGAGGCGCTCGATCCGCTCCAGGGCGGCCTCCAGCAGCTCGGTCGGCGTCACCTCCCCCTTCGCCACCAGCGCGGCCTGGTCGGTCGCGTCCATCCACTGGGTCTCGTCGGCGAGGCTCACCGTCGCAGCATGGCAGCCCGGCTCAGCGGGCGCGGCCGGTCAGCGGGCGCGGCCGCCGGCGAAGTCCTCGAAGCTGAACAGGCGGGCGGTCTGCG
>DASYLG010000075.1:0-7440 GCA_036009685.1 Iamia sp.
CCCGGTGGGCTCGTCGACCACGTCGATCGCGGCGGTGTCGACGCCGGCCTCTGCCAGCCCGGCCGCCAACCGGTCGCCGGCCTCGTCGCGCCCGACGCACCCGACCATCAGGGTCGACGCCCCGGCGCGCGCCGCCGCCACCGCCTGGTTGGCCCCCTTGCCCCCGGACGAGTGGGTGACCGAGGTGCCCGCCACCGTCTCGCCCGGGCCGGGGAGCCGGTCGGCGCTCACCACCAGGTCGTCGTTGATGCTCCCGACCACGACCACGCGTCCCACGCCCGCAGTCTGGCGGACCACCCCTGACCCGTGGGTCAGGGTGGATGTAGCGTGGGCCCATGAGCACGACCGCACCGCCCGAGGTCCCGGACCGGGCGACCGTCGACGACACGCTCAAGGTCATCCACGACCACGCCGACCGGATCTTCCTGTGGGACTACGACCGCAGCCGGGGCCAGCTGGTGACCCTTTACAACAAGGCGATGGGGTCGCAGTGGAACAGCATCACCGACCTCGACTGGGACACCGACGTCGACCCGGAGCGCCTCGTCGGCACCGCCGCCGACCCCAACCCCATCGTCGAGATCGCCAAGCGGGCCGTCGCCATCCCCGGCTCACCCCTCGCCACCTGGGGTGACAAGGAGCTGACCCAGCTCGGCATCGAGGTCCTCAAGGCCCAGCTGAGCCAGTTCATGCACGGCGAGCAGGGGGCGATGATGGTCGCCGCCAAGATCGTCGAGACCGTCCCGTGGATCGACGCCAAGTACTACGCCGCCACCCAGACGATGGACGAGGCCCGCCACACCGAGGTCTTCGCCAAGTACCTCCACACCAAGCTGGGCGAGGCCTACCCGATGAGCCCGTTCCTCGAGGAGCAGATCACCGCCCTCATCGAGGACAGCCGCTGGGACATCGCCTACCTCGGCATGCAGATCGTCATCGAGAGCCTGGCCCTCGCCGCCTTCGGCGGGATGCTGCGGGCCGCCCGCGAGCCGCTGCTGAAGAAGCTGCTGCGCTACGTCATGAGCGACGAGGCCCGCCACGTCGCCTTCGGCGTGCTCAGCCTCAGCGAGTACTACGCCGACATGTCCGAGGCCGAGCTCAAGGACCGGCAGGACTTCCTGCTCGAGGCCACCATCCGCAACCGGGCCCGCTCGACGACGCCCGAGATCTGGAACCGGATGGGCGTCGACGTCAAGGCCGTGGTCCCCGCGCTCAAGGAGGCGGCGGCGTCCATGGGTGGCTCGGTCTACTCCGGCTTCGAGCACTCCTTCTACGCCAAGCTCGTCCCCAACGTGCGCAAGCTCGGCCTCCTCGACGCCAACGACGGCCACCTGCGCAAGGCGTGGGAGCAGCACGGCCTGATGCGCTTCGAGATGGCCGACGACACCGCCTCCGTCTACGAGTCCTACGACGAGGTCGCCCGCGACCGGGCCGAGTCCGGGGCGGAGGCCACCGCGTAGCCAGTTCCCGACAATGTCCGGAACCTCCCTAGGCGAGCGCGCCGCGCCGTCGTAGGGTCCGCCCGGCGGTGGCCGCAGTCACATCGAAGGGGGGGCGACCCAGGAGGTCCCCTTCATGTCCATCCGACCCGCGCGTGCCCTCGCGGCCGCGCTCGTCATGGCCGGCACCATCGCCGGCCTCGGCACCCAGGCCCAGGCTGGGCCCACCGTCGCGACCCAGGCGCGGTCCGACGCCCCGGCCGAGGCCACCGGCGTCATCGTCGGCTACCGCTCGTCGGCCCCCGAGAGCACCTCGATGGCCGCCGCCGATGCCGACGCCGACCAGAAGGCCGAGGGCGCGGACACCGACGGTGCCGACGCCGAGCGCCGGCTCTCCACCGGTGGCGTGCTCGTCGACCTGGGCGAGGACACGACCCAGGACGAGCTCGACGCCGTGATCGACGAGTACCGCGCCGACCCGCAGGTCGCCTATGTCGAGCCCGACCTGGTGATGCAGGCGCTGGCCGCCCCCAACGACACCGAGTACGGCCGCCAGTGGGACCTCTTCGAGCCCACCGGCGGGATGAACGTCGAGAACGCCTGGCCCCTCTCGACCGGGGCCGGCCAGGTCGTCGCCGTCATCGACACCGGCTACGTCACCCACTCCGACCTCGCCGGCCAGACCGTCGCCGGCTACGACTTCATCTCCAACGCGGCGAGCGCCAACGACGGCGGAGGCCGGGACAGCAACCCTGCCGACCCGGGCGACGCCTACGCCGCCTTCGAGTGCGGGACCAACACGGCGCCGTCCGACTCGTCGTGGCACGGCACCCACGTGGCCGGCACCATCGCCGCCGCCACCGGCAACGCCAAGGGCATCGCCGGGATCGCCCACAGCGCCAAGGTCCAGCCCGTCCGGGTGCTCGGCAAGTGCGGCGGCACCACCGCCGACATCGCCGACGCCATCACCTGGGCCTCGGGCGGCACCGTCTCCGGGGCGCCGGCCAACGCCACCCCGGCCGACGTGATCAACATGAGCCTCGGCGGCCAGGCCGCCTGCTCGTCGACCTACCAGAACGCCATCAACGGCGCCGTGTCCCGCGGCACCACCGTGGTCGTCGCCGCCGGCAACTCGAACGCCAACGTCTCCGGGTTCACCCCGGCGAGCTGCAGCAACGTCATCGCCGTGGCCGCCACCAACCGGGCCGGCGCCCGGGCCTTCTACTCGAACTTCGGCGCCCTCATCGACGTCTCGGCCCCCGGTGGCCAGACCCGCAACGAGTCCGACCCGGCCGGCTCGGTGACCACGCCGCAGAACGGCATCTGGTCGACGCTCAACGCCGGCGCCACCGGGCCGACGACGGAGAACTACGAGCCCTACATGGGCACCTCGATGGCCGCCCCGCACATCGCCGGTCTGGCCGCCCTGGTGCTGGCCAAGACGCCGTCGCTCACGCCGGCCCAGGTCGAGACGCAGATCAAGAGCACGGCCCGGCCCCTGCCCGGCCCGTGCACCGGCGGGTGCGGGACCGGCATCGCCGATGCCGTCGCCGCCCTGGGCGGTGGCACCAACCCGGGCAACGACTTCAGCGTCTCGGTCAACCCGACGTCGCGCTCGGTGGCGGCCGGGGCCTCGACCACGGCGACGGTGGCGACCGCGGTGACGAGCGGCTCGGCCCAGTCGGCCACCCTCTCGGCCACCGGCCTGCCCACCGGGGCCACGGCCTCGTTCAGCCCGGCCAGCGTCACCACCGGCGGCTCGTCGACGGCGACGATCGCCACCACCGCATCGACCCCGGCCGGCACCTACAGCGTGTCGCTGCGGGCCACCGCCGGCAGCACCACCCGGTCGGCGACGCTGTCGCTCACGGTGACGGGCGGGAGTGGGAGCGCCTGCACCGCCCTCGGCAACGTCAGCACCGGCAGCCTCGCCAGCGGCCAGGCCGTCAACCTGCCCAGCTTCACCGCCGCCGCCGGCACCCACCGGGGCTGCCTCGACGGGCCCACCGGCACCGACTTCGATCTCTACCTCCAGAAGTCGGGCCTCTTCGGCTGGAGCAACGTCGCCTCGGGCACCACCACCGCCGCCGACGAGTCGATCACCTACACCGGCACGTCCGGCACCTACCGCTACCGGGTCCTCGCCTACTCCGGCTCCGGCGCCTACACCGTCGGCCGCAACGTGACCTGACCCCCCCGCTTCTGTCGATCCCCGTGCCCCGTGGCCGTGCACGGGGATCGACGGAACGGTCACTCCGGCGGGATCCAGCCCCGCTGGGCGGCGCGGGCGCCGGCCCGGAAGCGGGTGGCGGCATCGAGACGCTCCATGAGGTCGGTCACCCGCCGGCCGATGGTGCGCTCGGTGACGCCGAGCGTGTGGGCGATGGCCCGGTCCTTGAGACCGGCGGCCAGCAGGGCCAGCAGCTCGCGGTCGCGCTCGGAGACGTCGGCGGCCGCATCGTCGGCGCCCGCGACCGGCACCGCCGCCGACCACTGCCGCTGGAACCGGTCGACCAGCAGGTCGAGCAGGCTCGACGGGCGGACGAGGAGACGGGCGGCGGCGTCGGGGTGGGCCGACGACTCGACGACGATGGCCGCGCTCCGGTCGACGATCACCATCTTGGGCCCGGCGTCGGCCAGGATCCGGGCATCCTCGCCGGCCTCGGCGCAGCGCCGCACGTGGGCCAGCTGCTCGGGGCTGGCCAGCGAGTCCGGGTGGTACACGACCCGGTAGGCGACGCCCCGCTCGAGGGCGGAGAGCTCGCCGTCGTTGGGCCAGACCTGGCCGTCGAGGTACGGCGGGGCGGCGACGATCAGCATCTCCCGCTGGGCGCCGGCCTGGAGACCCATCACCACGTCGACCAGGTCGGCCGGGGGGATGCGCTCGGCCACCGCCGCCCGGTCGTCGGTGGCGCGCGTCCGGGCCGTCTCGGCGATGGCGTCGACCGAGCGCTGGAGGTCGACCAGCTGGCTCCGGCGCCGGGCGATCAGGGCGGGGATGGCCTCGTCCGGCGAGATGGCCCGGTAGCGGGGCGAGGCGAACTCGTCCCTGATGACCAGGCCCTCGTCGGCCAGCCGGGCCAACGAGATCTCGACGGCGTCGACCGGCAGCGTGGTGGCCTCGGCCAGGACCGCGACCGACGCCGACGGGCGCACGACCAGGGCGAGGTAGACGTCGTTGTCGGCCCGCTCCAGCCCGACCGGCTCCAACAGGTACGGCATCGGGCCTCCGGGGCGGGTCGGCGGGACGCGCATCGTAGGCCGTGCGCCCCGCCGACCCCTCCGGGCTACTCCTCGGGCTCTGTCGTGGTGGTCGTCGTCTCCGCCTCGGTGGTGGTCGTCGTCGGGCCCTCCTCGACGCACTCGGGCGAGTCGGGCGCGGCCTCGAACGTCACGCCGTCGAGCAGGACGACGATGTCGATCGCCGGCTCCTCGACCGGATCCACGGAGACGTCCCAGGCCCCCACCATCACGCTGCCGTCGGGCTCGATGTTGAGCATGCCCCGGTACGGCGTCGAGAGGCCCTGATCGGTGGCCCCGACCTCCATGAGGACGATCTGGGTGGGCCGGTACCCGCACGGCAGCGTGAAGGCCTCGGCGAGCCACGGGCCGCTCGTCCCGTTCGGCCGCTCGACCTCGAGGTCGGTGGCGACCAGCGCACCCCTGAGATGGGTGACCTGCTCGTCGTCGACGCCGTAGCCGGGAGGAAGGGCCTCGAAGCCCTCCTCCCAGGCCGGCGAGCTGTAGACGGGCTCGTGCCAGGCGTCGATGACCGCCCCGGCCGGTGAGCCCCCGGGCGACCAACGACCGGCCAGCACGCCGACGAGGGCGGCGGCCAGGGCGACGATGATCAGCAGGCGACGGTCGCTCGGGCGCGACGAAGCCGCGGTGGTGTCCATGGATGGATCTCCCTTCCCCTGGGCCCGACCCGGTGCCGAGCCCTCTCGCGGCGACGGTACCAACCGTCCGGCGCGCCCGCCCGGGACGTGCGACGATGCCGCCCGATGTCATCCGAGGCTGCGCGAGACGTCATCGACGCCGACCGGGAGGCGATGGCCCGGCGGGGCCTGCGGCTCGCGTGGTGGGCTCGGCAGCAGCCCGACGCCCGGGCGATCGTCACGCCCGACGGGTCCGGCGACCGGACCTACGCCGAGCTCAACGCCCACAGCAACCAGGTGGTGCGGGCGCTGCGCCGCCGCGGGCTCCGGGTCGGTGACGCCGTGGCCCTCGCCTGCCCCAACCGGGCCGAGTTCGCCGAGGTCGTCGAGGCCACCCTGCGGGCGGGGTTCCGCCTCACGCCGATCAACTGGCACCTCACCGGCGACGAGGCCGCCTACATCGTGGCCGACTGCCAGGCCAAGGCCCTCGTGGCCGACGCCGCCGTCGGGCCCATGGCCGTGGGGGCGGCCGACGGGGCCCCGGGATGCGACGTGCGGCTCTCGATCGGCGGCGCCATCGACGGCTTCGAGCCGCTGGCGGCGGCGATGGCGGCCGAGAGCGGCGCCGACATCGACGACCCGACGCCGGGCTCCAACATGCTCTACACGTCGGGCACCACAGGCCGGCCCAAGGGCGTCCACCGGCCCTACGACCCGACCGCGGACACCGCCCCGGTCGTCAACCTCTACCTCTACGACGAGACCGGTGGCGACGTCCACCTCTGCACCGGCCCGCTGTACCACGCCGCCCCGCTGGCCTTCTCGCTGACGGTCCCGCTGGCCTTCGGGGCGACCGTCGTCCTCATGGAGCAGTGGGACGCGGCCACCGCCCTGCGCCTGATCGAGGAGCACGGCGTCACCCACACCCACATGGTCGCCACCATGTTCCACCGGCTGCTGTCGCTCCCACCCGCCGTGCGGGCGGCCGCCGACGTGAGCTCCCTGTGCCACGTGCTCCACGGGGCGGCGCCGTGCCCGGTGCCGGTCAAGCAGGCGCTGATGGACTGGTGGGGGCCGATCGTGTGGGAGTACTACGCCGCCACCGAGGGCGTCGGCTGCTTCGCCTCGCCGCAGACGTGGCTGTCACGGCCGGGCACCGTGGGCCGGCCGGTCCCCGACGACCAGGTCTTCGTCGGGGCCGAGGACGGCGTGCCCCTTCCGCCCGGCGAGGTCGGCCTCGTCTACATCAAGGCCCCCGCCACCGGTCGCTTCGCCTACTTCGGCGACGCCGACAAGACGGCGTCGTCCTACCGGGGCGACCACTTCACGCTCGGCGACGTCGGCTACATGGACGCCGACGGCTACCTGTTCCTCACCGACCGCTCCGCCGACCTGATCATCTCCGGCGGGGTGAACATCTATCCGGCCGAGGTCGACGCCGTCCTGCTCGCCCATCCCGCCGTGGGTGACGCCGCCACCATCGGCGTGCCCGACGAGGAGTGGGGCGAGCAGGTCCTGTCGGTCGTCGAGCTCCAGCCCGGCGTCGACCCGTCGGCGGCGCTGGCCGCCGAGCTGATCGCCTTCTGCCGCGACCGGCTGGCCCACTTCAAGTGCCCCCGGGCCGTCGACTTCACCGCCGCCTTGCCCCGCCAGGACAACGGCAAGCTCTACAAGCGCCGTCTCCGCGAGCAGTACGCGGCCCGCCCCTTGGGCCGATAGGAAGGTCCCCATGGACGTCTTCGAGGCCATGTCCACCACCCGCGCCATGCGCCGGCTCGACACCGATCGTGAGGTCGACGACGCCGACGTGCTGACGATGGTCGAGGCCGCCACCAAGGCGGCGACCGGGGGCAACTCGCAGCCGGTGCGGTGGATGGTGGTGCGCGACGCCGACAAGCGGGCACGCATCGGCGCGATCTACGGCGAGTGCTGGCGGATGGTGCGGACGATCTACGCCGACCGGGAGTCGACCCCGGCGGGCGACCGGATGCTGGCCTCGGCCGATCACCTCGGCGACCACATGGGCGAGGCGCCGGTGATCATCCTCCCGTGCTCGAAGGGCCAGGAGGGCCAGGTCGAGTCGTCGATCTTCCCGGGCGTCCAGAACCTCTTCCTCGCCGGTC
>DASYLG010000076.1:0-4180 GCA_036009685.1 Iamia sp.
CGACCTCGACCTCGACCTCGACCTCGACGTCGTCGTCGTCCCAGGCGTTCGAGGACCGCGCCGCCGCGGCCTCGGCCGAGGTGGCGGCGTCGCTCGGGCTGGGCCTGCTCCTCGGGAGCGGGCTGGCGCTCTGGGTCGGCGCCGGCCTGGTGTCGTGGTGGCTGGCGTCGGCCTACCGATGCCTCCCCCGCACGGCTCGCGGGGTGACGCCGCGCCGGGCCTACACGCTGGTCCGCACCATGACCGGGACGACCTTGGTCTTCTGCGTGGCCACCTTCCTGGTCGGCCGGTACGTGACGCCCGAGGAGCCCCTGACGGGCGCGCTGATCATGCTGGTCGTCACGACCGCCTGCCTGACGGGCCTGGTGCGCGCCCTGCTGGTGGTGATCGACATGATCGGCGACGTGACCTTCGAGTTCTGCGGGCGGCACTACGGCACGTCCCGGGCGATGCGGCTGAGCGTCCTCGGTCTCGTCCTCCTGCCGGGGGTCCTCTTCTGCCTGGGGGTGCTGGCCGGCGTGGTCGAGGACCGGCCCGTCATCCTGGACGCCATCTTCGTCGGCGTCCTCGTGGTGTACGCCGTCGCCCTGATCCTGCCCGTCGTCTTCGTCGTCTGCCTGGTGGTCTCGATCGTCCTGGCCACCGCCGGGATCGGGGGACGCCTGCGCGAGGGGGCCGAGGAGCTCCGCACGGCCGAGGCGCGGCAGCGGGACCGGGCTGCCCAGGCGGCCTCCGCCGTGCCGGTCGGCGTCTAGATCCGGGGCTCCGCCCCTGGTCAGAGGGCTTTCGAAAAAGATCTGGGAAACCCGGTTTGGGCGGGGTTCCCGGCGGGCATGGTTCCGCCGTCCCGATCGCGAGCTCCGGCGCACCCCCGCCGCGCTGGACCTCACTGAAGTGGTCGAGGATGTATCACCCGCATCGAACCCGCCGGTCCCTCCCCCCCGCCGGCGGGTTCGACGCGTGGGGGCCTCGATCTCGGGTGGCCGGGCTCGCTCAGAAGAGCTGGTGGACGTCCTCGGGGGGCCGGCCGATGACGGCCCGCCCGTCGCGCACGACGATCGGTCGCTCGAGGAGGATGGGGTTGTCGACCAGGGCGTCGAGCAGCTCGTCGGGGCTGGCGTCGGCCAATCCCAGCTGGCGGTAGGCGTCCTCGCCGGTCCGGACGATGGCCCGGGGGTCCTCCAGACCGAGGGCCTCCAGGAGCGCCACCAGCTCGGCCCGCGTCGGTGGCTCCTTGAGGTACTCCCGCACCTCGGCCTCGGCGCCGAGCTCCTCGAGCAGGGCCTTGGTCTGACGGGACTTCGAACAACGTGGGTTGTGCCAGATGGTCGACGTCATCCGTAGTCCACCGCGCTGATGGCCTTGAGCTTCTGGCTGTGATGGCGGGCGTCGACCCGGCGCACGGTGCCCGACTTGGACCGCATCACCAGCGACTGCGTCGTGGCGCCGAGCGCGGTGTAGTGGACGCCCTTGAGCACGTCGCCGTCGGTGATGCCGGTGGCGGCGAAGAAGCAGTTGTTCCCCTGCACGAGGTCGTCGGTCATCAGCACCCGGTCGAGGTCGTACCCGGCGTCGAGGGCGGCCCGCCGCTCGCCGTCGTCCCGGGGCCACAGACGGCCCTGGATCTCGCCGCCCATGCACTTCATGGCCGCGGCGGCCAGGACGCCCTCGGGGGTGCCGCCGATGCCGAAGAGGATGTCGGCGCCGGCGTCGGGCCAGGCGGTGGACACCACGCCGATCACGTCGCCGTCCTGGATGAGGCGGATGCGGGCCCCGGCCTCGCGGATCTCGGCGATCAGCTCGGCATGGCGAGGGCGGTCGAGGACGACGGCGGTGACGTCGCGCACCGCCTCGCCCTTGGCCTTGGCCACGGCGGCCAGGTTGTCGGCGACCGGGGCGGTGACGTCGACGAGGCCGGCGGCCTCGGGGCCCACGGCCAGCTTCTCCATGTAGACACAGGGGCCCGGGTCGAACATGGTGCCCCGCTCGGACACGGCGATGACGGCGATGGCCCCGCCCCGACCCAGGGCCGTGAGGGTCGTGCCCTCGACCGGGTCGACGGCGATGTCGGTCTCGGGCGGGGAGCCGTCGCCGATGCGCTCGCCGTTGTAGAGCATCGGCGCCTCGTCCTTCTCGCCCTCGCCGATGACGACGATGCCGTCCATGGCGACGGTGTCGAGCACGATCCGCATGGCGTCGACGGCGGCCCCGTCGGCCCCCTCCTTGTCGCCTCGGCCCATCCACCGAGAGGCAGCCATGGCCGCCGCCTCCGTGACCCGGACGAGCTCCATGGCCAGGTTGCGGTCGGGGACCTGTGGGTCGGACGCCATGTTCGGACAGTAGTGGGAGAGGGGTGACGACCCCGGATCTGGGGGTGTCCCTGCGGTGGGCGGCGGGTAACCCACCCAACGCATGCGCACTTCCCCCCTGGGCATGCGACGCCCGCGTGGGCGCGCGCCCCTCCTCCTCTCGGCCCTGGCCCTCGTCGCGGCCCTCGGCGCCGGGTGCTCCGACGACGATGGCGGCGACGACACCACCCCCACCACCACGTCGCCCCGCACCGAGACATCGGACGACGGCGGCGACACCGACGCCACCACCACCACCGAGACGCCCGAGACCACCGCCTCCGAGCCCACCGGGTCCGGCGGCGAGGTGCCACCGCCGGCCGAGGGCACCGAGGTGGCCCTCGACGCCGGCCAGGCCGAGGCCGTCATCGGGCAGCTGCTCACCCGGCTCCAGGCGGTGATGGCGGCGGCCAAGGCGGACGGCGACGACGCCGAGACGCTGCGAGCCGGGCTCACCGAGGTGTTCGACGCCACCGAGGCGGCGGACCAGTTCGACGGGATCAACGAGTTCGGCGGCCTCCCCGTCGTCAGCCCCGAGCCCGGCACCCCGACGGTCGACGGGGTCGAGGTCGTCGGTGGGTCCGGCACCTGCGTCACCGGCACCGCCGAGATCGATCTGGACCCGCTGATGACCCAGCCGGTCGGGGCCCTCCAGCCGTACTCGTTCCGCCTCGAGCCGGCCGGCGACGGCGCCCCCGCCCCGGCCTGGCGTCTGTCCTACATGGGCTTCGTCCGCGAGGGCGCCTACACGGAGAACGCCGCATGTCCCGCCTGACCCGTTCGCTCACCGCCGCCCTCGTCGCCCTGGGCGCCGTCGTCTCGCTCGCCGCCCAGCCGGCCGCCGCCGGCGACGGGTGGGGCTTCGACGACGACGTCGTGGTGGCCGAACCGACCCCGCAGCCCGGTCCCGACGGCACGCCCGTGTCCTACGCCCCGCCGCCGATGTTCTACTACGACATCGTCTACGGGCGCGAGGAGGTCGGCCAGGAGCCGGGGTTCGACGTCCCGGGCTGCTGGGGCGTCATCCAGGTCGACCAGGGCGACCCCAACGGGATGTCCTACGCCGAGGCCAGCGCCGGGGCCGACGAGTGGGGGGGCAACGGCAACGGCCAGGGCCGGTGCGTCGACGATCCCGAGGTGATCTTCGACATCGGCGCCTACATCCTCCAGATCTGGCAGACCACCGTGTACCCGCCGCCGCCCACCCCGCTGACCGTGAACAGCGACTTCGGCTCGGTCACTGGGCTCACGGCCTATCTCGAGATCGGCGGCGAGGTGCCCTACGTGCTCGGCGTGCCCAACCCCATCGGCGCCGACATCCTCGTCACCGCCACCCCCCGCTACGAGGTCGACTGGGGCGACGGTGCCACCGTCGCCACCCGCTCGCAGGGCGGCCCGTACCCCGGCGGGGACCTCACGCACGTCTACACCGACGTCGGCACCGTGACGGTCACGGTCGACGCCTACTGGAGCGGCACCTGGGAGGCGGGGGGCGAGGCCGGCACCCTCCCCGAGCTGGCCACCCCCACCACCGCCACCGTGGACGTCCCGGTCGAGCAGCGCCAGGCCGTCATCGACTGAGAGATTCCCTCAACTCGGGGCTCACCCGTCCGAATGAAGGATGCCATCCGTCCTCGCGCCGTGGCGGTGACGGCTCCCGAGAACCCGAGGCGAGCCATGGACGATCGACCCACCGGACCCGAGACGGTCCCGCCGGGCCCGCCGCGGTCCCGGCGGACGTCACGACTGGTGCCCTGGATCATCTTCGTGCTGGTGGCCGTCGTCGCGGTGACGACCTCCCGGGTGGTCGACGGCGTGGTCCAGGACCAGGA
>DASYLG010000077.1:0-4728 GCA_036009685.1 Iamia sp.
CTCGTCGTAGTGCTCCTGGGCGACGAGCAGACGGGCCCGGCCGGCCTCGGCCGCCGGCAGCTCGGGGAAGGTGGTGAGCGCCAGGTCGTACTGGCGCCCGGCCTGGCGGACGTCCCCCCGGGTCAGGAGCAGGTTGCCCAGCAGGGCCTGGGTGAAGGCCAGGTTCTCGCCGCCGGTCCCGGACCCGGCCGTGGCCGCCTGCGTCATGGCCTCGATGGCGCCGTCGAGGTCGCCCCGCAGCTCGCGGGCGTAGGAGACCCGCGACAGGGCGGCCAGCCCCGGCCGCACGTCGGCCATGGCCTGGGTGGCCTCGAGGGCCTCGTCGTAGCGACCCAGCTCGTCGAGGGCGTCGACGAGGACGCCGTAGGCGGTCTGGTTGCCGGGTGCCGCCACCAGCGCCCGCTGGCCGAGGTCGAGGGCGTCGGCGAACTCGTGACGGGACAGCGCCAGGCTCCCCTGGGCGGTCAGGACCCGGACGTCGTCGGGCGAGACCTCGGCCACCATGGCCAGCAGCGTGTCGGCGCCGGTGTAGAGCACCGGGTCGGCGGTCTCCCGGGCCTTCTGGACGAACGCCAGCGCCAGGTCGAGCTGGGCGTTGGTGTCCTCCGGATCGGCGCGCAGGGCGTCCTGGGCCGTGGCGATGGCCCGGTCGGTCGGCGACGGGCTGTCGGCCGCGACCTCGATGAAGGGGAGCGCGGCGGCGTCCGCCCCGGGCGCGTCGTCGCCCCCACTGCACGCAGTGGGGGCGACCAGGACGCAGGCCAGGAGGGCGGCGCCGACGAGCCGTCGGCGGAACCTCAGGACATCACCCCGTCGCCGGCTGGTCGTAGCCGGAGACCGGGTCACCCACGTAGGGGAAGCCGGCCAGCTCGGGCCGGTCGTTCACCTGCACGCCGTCGCTCAGGGCGGCGTACGGGATGGCGGTGCCGTCGATGGTGCCGTCGTCGTCGAGCAGCTCGCCGGCCAGCACCCGCAGCTCGATGTCGGTGACGTCGTCGGTCAGGCGGCGGCCGTTGGGGAACCCGCCGGGATCGGCGTCGAGGGCGCCCATCGAGTTGCTGGGCGTCCCCTGGACCGGGGCGACGGCGAGGTTGAGCCGGAGCAGGTCGGCTGGGGGCAGGGCGTCCGCCGCGCTCAGCCCGATGACCTGGCCGGTCAGGAGCTGGATCAGGTCCGGCCGGTTGGCCGCGCCGCCGTCCGGCGTGTTGGCGTCGTTGAAGACCGCCGGGTACACGACCGGCAGCAGGCGGGTCGGCTCGGGGTCGAGGATCGAGCCGAAGAACTGGGCGTCGTCCTTGGGGGCGGTGCCGTTCCACTTGTCCTTCTGGCCCAGCGGGATCAGGACCTCGTTGACCAGCGGGATGCCGAGCCGGCTGACCTGGACGTACTGCCCGAGGTTGCGGGGGGCGGTGCCCCGGGCGGAGAGGACCCGGACCCGCTGGCGGGAGCTGGAGGCGTAGAGGCCGACGACCGAGTCGGGGTCGGTGGCGTCGGTGGGGACGTCGCCGTTCTTCGAGATCTCGGTGATCGGGACCTGGAGGACGATGCTGTGGACGTTCTTGCCGGCCAGGCCGTCGACGCCGGGGGCGTCGGGCAGCGGGGCCACGTGGGCGCTGTTGATGGGCCGGAGGCCGAGCAGGTCGAACACCGAGCCGAGGTCGACGAAGAACGAGTCGTCGCGCTGGCCGGCGAAGACCTGGCCACCACCGGGCAGGTCGGCGACCGTCGGCTCGACGTAGTCGTTGTAGTCCGGGGTCGAGCGGGGGCCGACGTTCACCGGCGGGGTCGGGACGTCGGTGGCGAGCACGGTGGAGACGCCGTCCTCGATCTTGCGGACCGAGTACACCTGCTGGACGTTCTGGTTGTCCCGGGTCTCGGGATCGATGGTGAACGTGTTGTAGAGGAAGGTGGCGCCGCTGCCGACGATCGTCCGGAACCGGAACTGGTAGGTGACGTCGTCGATGACGTCGCCGTCGTTGTCGAAGTGCAGCTCGTAGAGCACGTCGTCGCCGAACTTCTGGAAGTTCGGTCCGGCGGCGGGCTGCTCGAGACCGATGAAGTTGGCGACCACGTTCACCATGGTGGGGTCGTTCACGTCGCGGAACATGTAGACGTCGGTGTTGTCGGCCACCGGATCGGCGGCGATCAGCGGGGCCTCACGGTGCGACGATGCACCGGCGGGCGTCGTCCCCGGGGCGGCGGCCACGCCCAGGCCGGCCAGGGACAGGGCGACACCAGTCGCCAGGAGCCTTCTCGTGCGCACGTGTACTCCGTTTCGCCGTGGAGCCCAGGTGCGGACCCCCACTCGTTCACGACTGCTTCGGGGCGTGACGAACGGGGGATTGGATATTTCAGTCGTAGACGCCGATGACCGACCAGGTCTCGCCGATGGGGGCCACGATCACGAAGAACGGGCTGGTGGGTCCGGTGACCGGCACGGCCCGGGCCCAGTCGATGGCATCGGTCGAGTACTGGGCGATGAGATCGGCCGACTCGGGCCCGCCCAGGAGCCGCTCGGGGGCCTCGGCGATGACCGCCCCCTCGGAGCCGCACAGCTCGCCGGCACCCACGCTGGTCCCGAAGATGGCGTCGATCCCCTGGATGGCGTCGGCCGCGTCCTGCTCGCAGGCCTGCACCGCGGTGGCCCAGTCGGTCACCGCCGTGGTGGCGAGGGCGTCGTCGGGGAACAGGATCTCGACCTCGGCCTCGGCCGCCACCAGCCAGCCGCCGCCCTCCTCCACGCCGGCGAAGGTCTGACGCTCGCGGGCCGGGCTCAGCCCGATGAAGGGGTCGAGCCCGGGTGCGTGAGTGACGATCGCCGTCACCGTGTCCTCCTCGTCCCCGTCCTCGATCTCGAAGCCGGTGGGCGGCGGGAGCTGGGTGCGGCGCACCGTCCACTCGGCCACGTCCCGGTAGACGCCCCGCAGCTCCTCGCCCAGGAGCCGGTACGAGGCGGCCGGATCGGCGTCCTGCTCGGCGGTGAGCAGCAGCACGACGGCGTCGCGCAGGGTCGGCTGGGGCGTCGGGCCCTCGCCCGGTGGGGGCGTCGTGGTGGTCGTCTCCTCGGCCGTCGTGGTGGTCGTGATGGCCGCCCCGTCGTCGTCCCCACCGTCGTCCGAGCACCCCGTCGCGGCCACCAGGACGAGGCCGGTCGCGATCGAAAGCAGTCCAAGGCGCCCGAGGCGACGAAGTCCCATGGCTGGGGCACGGTACTCACGCCAGCCCCGCCGCCACCGTTCACCCCAGCCCACGACGACGGGCGGAGGCCCCATGAAGATCCCCAACCCCATCGGACGGAACCGGTGGCTCGCCGCCGGCGGCGCCGCCGTCCTGGTCGTCCTGCTGGTGGCCGTCATCGCCCTCCTCGGGGGCGACGACGGCACCGACGCGACCACCGACGCAGCCGCCGATCGACCGACGACGACCGCGGCCGCCGACGACGATTCCGCCGCCGGCTCCGGTGACGGCTCGGATGGCGCCGAGGACGCTCCCGACCAGCAGGCGGTCGAGGGGACCACCGTCCCGCCGACGACGACCGCGCCCCCGGCCGACGATCCGCCGGCCGACGATCCGGCCGCCACGACGGTGCCACCGGCGGCCGAGGAGGCCGTCGACGACGACCCGTCCGGCGGCGGCGAGGGCGCCAACCTCGACCAGGGTGGAGTGGTCGACGAGAGCCAGGCCCAGTCCCCGCCGGTCACCCTCCCGCCCGGCGCCCAGGGACCGGTGACCCCTCGGCCCTGCTCCCCCACCGGGCCGCCGCAGCGCCAGCCGGCGGAGGTCGACGGGCCCTCGGGCGACGGCGGATCGTGGGTCACCGTGGGCGCCCTCCAGGGGAACTGCGGGGCGGCCGGCGGATCGTTCGGCACCTCCGGGGTCGACACCCGCCTGGTCTTCCGCAGCGACGCCGAGCAGATGATCGTCTTCGTCGACGACGTCGACGAAGACGATGCCAGCGCCGGCTACGCCGACCTCGAGTGCCGGGCCTCGTGCGCCGGGACCCGCATCCTCGTCAACCGGGCCGGGACGTACCGGCTCCGGGTCCAGGCCACCGACGGGCCGTGGGTCGTCGAGATCCAGGAGTACCGGCGCTGATCCGCCGGCGGCCAAACCGGACGGGTGCGGGCGCCGAACCCCCGCCGTCGTCCAGCCCGAGGGAGGCGACCGTGGCGTCTCGTCCGGCTCCGACACACCCGTTCACCGCACCCCGCCGCCGGGCCTGGCGCCGGCGCGTCCCCGTGGGGCTGGGCGCGGGTCTGGCCGTCGTCGTGCTGTGGGGCTCCGCCGCCGGCGCCCACCCGCTGGGCAACTTCACCACCAACACGTCGGCCGCCCTGCTGGTCGGGCCGGACGGGATCGTCGTCGACTACGTCGTCGACCGGGCCGAGGTGCCGACGCTCCAGGCACGCTCGGACATCGACACCGACGGCGACGACGAGCTGCAACCGGCCGAGCGCCGGGCCTACGCCGCGTCCGCCTGCGCCGGCCTCGGGGACGACCTGGCCGTCACGGTCGACGGGCGGTCCGTCGCCCTCGCCGTGGCCAAGACCGACCTGGCCTTCCCCGAGGGCCAGGCCGGGCTCGAGACCCAGCGTCTCGGGTGCCGGCTGACGGGCGCCTACGCCGAGATCGACGAGCGCACGACGATCACCTTCCGGGACGAGGGCTTCGCCGACCTGCTCGGGTGGCGGGAGATCATCGGGATCGGCGACGAGACGACGGTGGTGG
>DASYLG010000078.1:0-4220 GCA_036009685.1 Iamia sp.
CGACGGGGTTGTTCCGGCCGAGCAGGGCGATGGCGATGCCGGTGAACCCGAAGCCGGCGAGGAAGCTCTCCTCGGTGTAGCGGTGCGACTCGCTGAGCACGAACGAGAGCCCGACCATCCCGGCGATGGCGCCGGAGATGAGCATGGCCAGCACGGTCATCCGCTTGGCGTCGACGCCCGAGGCCCGGGCGGCGTGCGGGTTGGCGCCCGAGGCCCGCAGGTCGAAGCCGAACCGGCTCCGCCACACGAGCACCCAGTACACGACCCCGACCAGGATGGCGATCACGAGGTAGCCGCTGAGGTGGGCCCGGCCGGCGTCGCCCAGCACCAGGAAGTCGAGCCGGGGCAGGTGTCCGCCCTTCGGGATCAGCTCGGTGCGGACCGTGAAGCTGGCGGCCCCGCCCTCGTCGGCGAAGTAGCGGGTGAGGAGGAACGGCGTCAGCCCGAGGGCGATGGCGTTGAGCATGATCGTGGCGATCACCTCGCTGACGCCGCGATAGGCGCGCAGGACGCCGGCGATGCCGGCCCAGAGACCGCCGACCAGCATGGCCACGACGAGGATGCCGACGAGGCGCAGGGGGCCGGGGAGCGGGAGGGCGGCGCCGGCGGCCGCGCCCACCAGCCCGCCCAGCCGGTACTGGCCCTCGACCCCGATGTTGAACAGGTTCATCTTGAACCCGATCGCCACCGCCACCCCGGAGACGTAGTAGGGCGCCGCCCGGTTGACGGTGTTGACCAGCTCGCCGATGTTGGTGACCTGGTCCCACAGGATCTGGAGCACGTCGAGCACCGAGTTACCCGTCAGCACCAGGGCGAGGGCCGACAAGACGAGGGCCACGACGAGGGCCAGCGCCGGGGCGGCCAGCGTGAGGATGAGGCGAGACAGCTTCACGCCGGCTCCCCCTTCGACAGGTCGGGGCCGCCCGGTGGGTCCGGCTCGGAGGGGTCGGTGGCGGTGTCGTCGGAATCGGCCGTGGTCTCGTCGACGGTGACGGTGGGGGCGACGACCTCGAGCGGGTCGGCGGCCTGGACCTCGGCCGCGGCGGCCTCGACGTCGAGCTCGCCCCCGCCGGTCGGATCGGTGCCGGTCATGTAGCAGCCCAGGTCGTCGAGGGTGGTGGTCGCCGGGTCGAGCCGGGCGACCATGCGGCCGCCGTAGAGCACCACGAGGGTGTCGGACAGGCCCACCAGCTCGTGGAGGTCGGCCGAGAGGAGCAGGACGGCGAGGCCGGCGGCGCGGGCCTTGCGCAGCTCGTCCCAGATGGCGGCCTGGGCCCCCACGTCGACGCCGCGGGTCGGGTGGGCGGCCACCAGCACCTGGGGGGCGGAGGTGAGCTCGCGGCCCATGATCAGCTTCTGCTGGTTGCCGCCGGAGAGCGCGCCGGCCCGGACGTCGACGCCGGGCGTGCGGACGCCGTAGACGTCGACGATCTCGCCGGTGCGCCGGCGGGCGCCGACGCGGTCCATGAAGGCGCCGGAGACGAACGGGGGTCGGGTCTGCTGGCCGAGGGCGGCGTTCTCCCAGAGCGGGGCGTCGAGGAGGAGGCCGTCGCGGTGGCGGTCCTCGGGCACGCAGGCCACGCCCCCCTCGCGGCGTTGCCGGGTGGACCACGCCGAGATGTCGTCGTCGCCCACGTGGATCGACCCGTCGGCCAGGTCGGCCAGGCCCATCACGGCGTTGATCAGCTCGGTCTGGCCGTTGCCCTCGACGCCGGCGACGCCGACGATCTCGCCCCGGCGGATGTCGAGGTCGATGCCGTCGAGGGCGTTGCGGGCCCCGGCGCCGGCCACCGTGACGTTGCGGAGCGAGAGCTCGACGGTGTCGGTGACGGTGGACTCGCGGGTCTCGGGGGTCGGCAGCTCGTGGCCGACCATCAGGTTGGCCAGGTCGCGGGCGGTGACGGTCGAGGGCTCGACCGTGGCGACGGTGGTCCCGGCCCGGATGACGGTGATGGCATCGGCGACCGAGAGCACCTCGTCGAGCTTGTGCGAGATGAACAGGACGGTGAAGCCCTCGTTCTTGAGCTCGCGCAGGCTGGCGAAGAGATCCTCGACCTCCTGGGGGACGAGCACGGCGGTGGGCTCGTCGAGGATCAGCACCCGGGCGCCGCGGTAGAGGACCTTGAGGATCTCGACCCGCTGGCGGTCGCCCACGCCGAGATCCTCGACCAGGGCGTCGGGGTCGACGGTCAGGCCGTAGGTGCGACCCAGGTCGAGGATGCGCCGCCGGGCCCGGGTGGTGGACAGGAAGACCGGCACCTGGGGTTCGGCGCCCAGGACGATGTTCTCGAGCACGGTGAGGTTGTCGGCCAACATGAAGTGCTGGTGGACCATGCCGATCCCCGCCTTGATGGCGTGGGTCGGTCGGCGGAACGACACCGCGTGGCCGTCGACGGCGATGGTGCCCGCGTCGGGCCGCTGCATGCCGTAGAGGATCTTCATCAGCGTCGACTTGCCGGCGCCGTTCTCGCCCACGACGGCGTGGATCGTGCCCGCCTGGACCTGGAGGTTGACGTCGCGGTTGGCGATCACGCCGGGGAACCGCTTGGTGATGCCCACCAGCTCGACAGCGGGCGGCGCCCCGCCCTGCTCCCCGGCGGGCGGTCCGGGCTTGGCGAGCATGTCTGCGGCCACGGACGGGCCTCCTGGCGGTGGGGCGAACGGGGGGGGGCGAAAGAGGCCCGGGACCATGTGGTCCCGGGCCCCGTTCAGGTGGTGCTGTGAGCCGAAGGGATCAGCTGGGCTCGGTCGGGACCTCGATGTCACCGGAGATGATCTGGGCCTTCAGATCCTCGATCTGGTCCTGGACGTCGTCGAGCTGGCCACCATCGGTGGCGTAGCCGACGCCGTCGTTCGACAGGTCGAAGGTCAGCGCACCGGGCTCGAGCTCGTCGTTGAGGAGGGAGTCGATGGCGCTGTACACGGCCACGTCGACCCGCTTCAGCATCGAGCTGAGGATGCACGGCTGCACCTCGGCGTCCTGCTGCTGGTACTGGTCGGAGTCGACGCCGATGGCCAGGCGATCGGCGGCGGCGGCCGACTCGAACAGGCCTCCACCGGATCCGCCGGCGGCGTGGTACACGACGTCGATGTCGTTGTCGTACATGCCGTCGGCAATGGTCTTGGCCGACGCCGGATCGGCGAAGCCGCCGAAGTCCGGGGGCTGGGTGATGTAGTTCACCTCGACCTCGGCATCGGGGTCGATCTGGGCCACCCCGGCCTCGAAGCCGGCCTGGAACTTCTGGATCAGCGGGGTCTCGACGCCACCGATGAAGCCGATCTGGCCGGTGCCGCTGGACAGTGCTGCGGCCGCGCCGACCAGGAACGAGCCCTGCTCTTCGGCGAAGACGAGCGAGGTGACGTTGTCAGCGGTGATCGACGAGTCGTCGATGATGGCGAACTTGGTGTCGGGGAACTCGGCGGCGATGCCGCCGGGCGCGTCCTCGGTGCCGCCCAAGGGCTCGGCGAAGAGGAAGCCCACGCCGATGACGAGGTCGTTGCCGTCCTCGGCCAGCTGCCGGAGCAGGTCGCCACGGTTGGAGCCGTCCTCGTTGGGCTCGAGGTAGGTCACCTCGACGCCGAAGTCCTCCTCGGCGGCCACCAGACCGTTGTGGGCCGCCTCGTTGAACGAGTCGTCGTCGACGCCACCGATGTCGAGGACCATGCCGATCTTGGCGGATCCGGAGTTGTCGCCACCGGTTCCGTTGACGGGCTCGAGCGTGGGTTCGGCGCCGGCCTCTCCCTGGCAGGTCGCGGGTTCACCGGAACCGCCGGTGTCGCCGGTGTCACCGGTGTCACTGGTGTCGCCGGCCGCGGTGGTGTCGCTGCCATTGTCGGTCGACTCGGGCTCGTCGTCCTCGGTGCTGCAGGCTGCGAAGAACAACCCGATGGCTGCGATCAGGGCGAAGAGCCTGAACCATCGACGTGGGCGCACTGCTGTCTCCTCTTGGTCACTGTTCCCCCCGGCCCGGCTGGGGCCGGGCGGGTGAGCCTCCCGGGCGGGAGGAGGCCGCACCCTACCTCTCGGTCGTCGCGCGTTCAGGGGGACGACGTGTCGCCATCGTCCCGTCACATCGGGGAAACAGGAGGGGGGTCTTCCCCTCGGGGATAATGACGGTTATCATCGTCGGCGATGGCCATGCCCGCCGAGCCCGTCCCCGACGGCACGCCGCTCCCGCTCGACCCGCTGGGCGAGCGTCTGCAGGCTGCCGCGGTCGAGG
>DASYLG010000079.1:0-28814 GCA_036009685.1 Iamia sp.
CTTGGCCACGACGCGAGAGGCGATCGCCGACGAGGGCTTCGCCACCGTCATCGCCCCGGGACCCGTTGCCCTCGTCCCGCCCCACCTCGTCACCGCCCCGGCCGCCGCTCGCCGCCAGCAGGAGGACCCCATGCCCCTGACCTTCGCCCTCCAGATCTCCCGCTTCGCCTGGCCCGGCGGTGCCGAGGCCATCGGGGCGCGGCTGGCCGCCATCGCCGAGGAGGCCGAGCAGGTCGGCTTCGACGCCCTCTGGGTCATGGACCACTACGTCCAGATCCCCCAGGTCGGCCGGGAGTGGGACCCGATGCTGGAGGCCTACACGACCCTCGGCTTCCTGGCCGGCCGCACCCGGAGCCTCCGCCTGGGCTGCCTCTGCACCGGCATCACCTACCGCAACGTGGCCGCCCTGGGGAAGATCGTGGCCACCCTCGACGTGCTCTCCGGTGGCCGGGCGATGGCCGGCCTCGGGCTGGGCTGGTTCGAGCGAGAGCACCGGCTCTACGACTGGGCGTTCCCCTCGGTCGACGAGCGCTACGCCCGGCTGGAGGACGCCCTCGAGCTGCTGCCCCTGCTGTGGGGCAAGGGGTCACCCCGCTTCGAGGGTCGGACCACCACCGTCCCCGAGGCCGTCTGCTACCCGCGGCCGTTGCAGGAGCGGGTGCCGATCCTCGTCGGCGGCTCGGGCGAGCGGCGGACCCTGCGCCTCGTCGCCCGGTACGCCGACGCCTGCAACCTGTTCGGCGACGCCGAGACGGTCCGGCACAAGGTCGAGGTCCTCCACCGCCACTGCGCCGAGGTCGACCGCGACCCGGCCGAGGTCACCGTCACCCGCCTGGCCGAGGCGGCGGTGATCGACGCCGGCGCCGAGCGCCCCCACGCCGGCGCCGCCACCGTCACCGAGCAGGTCGGCCGGTTCCGGGCCGACGCCGAGGCCGGCGTCCAGACCGCCATCGTCTCGCTCACCGACGTGGCCGAGGGCGGCATCGAGCGCTTCGCCCCCGTGATCGCCGCCTTCCGCTAGCTGCTCAGGTCTCGGATCGGAGGTCGAGGCCGTCGAACTGGCCGTCGGTGCGCCACTTCTCGATGAAGGCGAAGAAGGCCACGGGGCCCTCGGGGTAGCCGATGGCGGCGATCAGGCCGCTGCCGGGCGTCGCCGGCCGACCCTCGTTGTTGTAGTAGCCGGGGGTGCAGTCGGCGAGGAAGCCGGCGCCGAACACCCGGCCCTCGCCCAGCAGCATCTCCATCCAGCCGTCCTCGGCCTCGGAGGTGGCCTCGACCACGGCGATGCCGTGGTCGGTGGCGTGGCGGACGATGGCGGCGATCGTCCGGCCCCCCTCGGACAGGTTGTGGGGGTAGTTCGAGATGAGGTTGGCGCCGTGGGCGGCCTGGAGGATGAAGGCGTTGGGGAATCCGTGGACGTGCATGCCGTGCAGGGTGCGCATGCCCTCGGCCCAGTGGTCCGACAGGGCCTCGCCGTCGCGGCCGACGGGGTCGAAGCCGGACCGGCGGGCGTGCTCGGTGCCCACCTCGAAGCCGCTGGCGAAGATGATGCAGTCGAGCGGGTACTCGACGCCGCCCACGACGACCCCGTGGGCGGTGATCTTCTCCACGCCCTGGCCGTCGGTGTCGATCAGGTGGGTGCCGGGCTCGTTGTAGGCGTCGAGGTACTCGTCGTGGAAGCAGGGCCGCTTGCACAGCTGGCGATACCAGGGCTTGAGGGCGGCCGCCGTGGCCCCGTCGCCGACGATCTCGTCGACCCGGGAGCGGATCTCGTCCATCTTCTCGAAGTCGGAGTCCTCGAACGCCTGCTGGAAGGACTCGATGGTGAAGGTGGCCTCGGGGTTGGAGAGGATCTTGTCCCGGATGCGCCGGGAGATGTCGGTCCAGCCGTCGTTCACCAGGTCCTCGTGGCCAAAGTTGCCGGTCTGCACGGCGGTGAAGCTGGCCATCCAGCGCTCCTGCCAGCCCGGTTCGAGCACCTCGCTCTCGAACCAGTCGGGGTCGGTGGGCTCGTTGGCCCGGACGTCGATCGACGACGGCGTGCGCTGGAACACGAAGAGCTCGCCGCAGGCCGGGGCGAGGTGCGGGACGCACTGCACGGCGGTGGCGCCGGTGCCGATGATGCCGACCCGCTTGTCGGCCAGCCGGTCCATCGGCGCGCCGTCGTGCGTGCCGCCGGTGTAGTCGTAGTCCCACCGGCTGGTGTGGAAGGTGTGGCCCTCGAAGGTGCCGAGGCCGGGGATGCCGGGGAGCTTGGGCCGGTGGAGCGGGCCGGTGCCCCAGACCACGAAGCGGGCCCGCAGCTCGTCGCCCCGGTCGGTGCCGATGACCCAGCGGGAGTCGTCGTCGTCCCACACCACGCTGGTGACCTCGGTGTGGAGGAGGGCATCGTCGTACAGCCCGAACTGGGTGGCGATGCGCTGGCAGTGGGCGAGGATCTCGGGGCCGTGGGCGTACTTCTCGCTCGGCATGTGGCCCGTCTCCTCGAGGAGGGGCATGTAGACGAACGAGTGGGTGTCGCACTGGGCGCCGGGATAGCGGTTCCAGTACCAGGTGCCGCCGACGTCGCCGCCCTTCTCGATGATGCGGACGTCGTCGATGCCGGCCTGCTTCAGGCGGGCGCCGGTGACGAGCCCGGAGAAGCCACCACCGATCAGGGCCACCTCGACCTCGGTGGCCAGCGGGTCCCGCTCGGTGCGGGGGACGTAGGGGTCGTCGACGTAGTGGGCGAAGGCGCCGGTGACCTCGACGTACTGCTCGTTGCCGTCCTCCCGCAGCCGCTTGTCGCGCTCGGCTCGGTAGCGGGCGAGCACGGCCTCCCGGTCGATCGAGGGCTCCGTCGTCGTCATGGGCCGACTTTACTGCACCTTGCGTGCAAGAACATCGGCGATCCAGACGGCGACCAGCTCGTGGTCGGTGGGATCGTCGAGGGTGGCGGCGGCGGCGTCGGCCCGCTCGTCGCCCACCAGCGGGCGGCGGCGGTCGACCAGGCCGGCGGCGAAGGGGGCGGTGAACTCGGGGTGGGCCTGGACGGTCCACACCCCGTCCCCCACGGTGAAGCCGGCGATGGGGCAGTGCTCGGAGCGGGCCCACACCCGGGCGCCCTCGGGCAGGGCGACGACCTGGTCCTGGTGCATGGCCTGGAGCCGCATGGTGGTGGGCCCGCCGTCGAGCTCGAGCTCGAGGTCGTAGGCGTGGACGCCCATGCCCCACCCCACCGCGGCCTTCTCGACCTTCCCGCCCAGGGCCTGGGCCAGGAGCTGGTGGCCGAAGCAGATGCCGGCCACGGGGATGCCCCGCTGCACGACGGCGCGGACGAAGTCCTCGGCCGGGGCGATCCAGGGCACGTCGTCGTAGACCGACGAGGCCGACCCGGTGAGCACGTAGCCGTCGAAGTCCTCGGGGGCGACCGTGATCGGCCCGCCGGTGGCGTCGATGCCGGTCAGCTCGATCCCGTGGGGGGCGAGGAGGGCGCCGAACATGGCCAAGTAGCCGCCCTCGGACGCCGGCATCCCGGGGGGCGGTGAGCCGAGGAGCACGAGGCCGACCCGGAGCGGTGCAGGAGCGGAGGACGACGACACGTCGCGCAGCGTAGAGCCGAAGACCACCCCCATCCGCCCCGTTGGTAGCGTCTCCCGGCCGCTCTGGAGGACGCACGTCGTGACCACGACCGACATCGGGGCGCCCGCCCGGCCCGCCGCGGCGTCGGCGCCGGCCCCTGCGGCCGGCGGCGCGCCCTGGTGGCGGCTGGCGGCGCCCGGTCTGGTGATCGGGGCGCTCACGGCCTGGTACCGGCTCGATCATCGCGGCCTGTGGCTCGACGAGGCCTACACGCTCGGCTCGACCCACCAGCTCCGCTCGGCCGTGCCCGCGACGAGCTGGACGATGAGCGGCTACTACGCCGTCCTGCGGGTGTGGTTCCTGGTGTCGGAGTCGGTGTGGTGGATGCGGACCCTGTCGGTGCTCGCCGCCCTGGCCGCCATCGCCGTCCTCGTCGTGGTCGCCCGCCGTCTCGCCGGCGACCGCGAGGCGCGCCTCGCCGGTGTCCTCATGGCCCTGTCGCCCCTGTGGCTGACCTATGCCCAGGAGGCCCGGTCCTACGCCTTCGTGATGCTGCTCGTCGGTGGGTCGTGGCTGGCGCTCGACCACGCCGTGGCCGACGAGGACCCGGTGCACCGGCGGCGCTGGTGGCTGCTCCACACCGCGGTGGCCGTGGCGCTGCCGATGCTCCACGGCCTGACCGTGCTCCAGCTGCTGCCCCAGCTCGGACTGCTCGCCGTGGCCCGGGCCGACCGGCCGACGTGGCTGCGGGCCCTCCGGGGCGTGGGCCTGTCCCTGCTGATCACCGCCACGCTGGCCCGCACGGCGTCGGACGAGGTCGGCGACTGGGTCGCCCCGGTGA
The DNA here is from genome assembly GCA_036009685.1 of Iamia sp. GTDB lineage: Bacteria > Actinomycetota > Acidimicrobiia > Acidimicrobiales > Iamiaceae > Iamia. The sequence continues at coordinate 4,403 of DASYLG010000079.1, forward strand.
GCATCAAGACGGTCAACCTCTTCGTGAAGAGGTTCCTCAGCCGCTGGCCGCTCGTCTGCATCGGCCTCGTGCTGGTCGTGCTGCTCGGCGTCGCCGTCGTGGTCGTCGCCACCCGCTCGGCCCCGACGGCGATCGCCCGGGCGCGCGCCCTGGTCCCGGTGCTCTGGGGGCTGGCGCCGCTCGGCCTGCTGCTCATCCTCTCGCTGGCCCGGCCCTCGCTGGTGCCCCGGTACGCCGTCGGCTGCGTCCCCGGGCTGGCCCTGCTGATGGCCGTCGCCGTCGAGCGACTCGGTCGCGCCCGCGGGTCGGCGGCTCCCGCCCTGCGGGCCGCCGCCGCGGTCGCCGTGGCGGTCGCGCTGGTCGCCGGACACGCCTACCTGCACACCCGCCCGGTCGACGGATGGACCGTCGCCGCCCGCCGGGTCGCCGCCGGGCTGGAGCCGGGCGATACCATCCTCCTCTCGCGCGAGTCGACCTCGCGCCCGCCGTTCGAGGCGGCCTGGCGGTCCGTCGAGCCGGCGGCCGACCCCCGGCTCGTCCCGGCCGACCGGCCCCTCGGCGAGGTCCTCCGCTTCGAGCCCGACGAGACCCCGGGCACCGAGCGCTGGAACCAGGCCCGCGCCGCCGGCCGCCTCTGGGTCGTCGGCGACCCCAGCCGCCTCGAGCTCGACCGGCTGCCCTCGCTCACCGTCGACGGCACCGCCGGCCGCCCGGCCTCGCACCGGGAGGTCGCCCGCTGGCGCGCCCCCCGCAGCACGATCGTCGTCGTCCTCCTCGAACCGGTCTGACGGTCGCCCCAGCCGTTCCGTGTGCGGGAAACCACCGGACCGGTGGTTTCCCGCACACAGAACGGCCCTGTCAGGGGGCGAGGCGGCCGGCGCTCTTGGCCGGGAGGTGGCCGGCCTCGGCCAGCCAGCGCACCGTCTCGGTCAGCGAGTCCCGGACCGGGTGCAGGGTCATGCCGAGCGAGTCGAGCGTGACCGAGTCGTCGGTGGCGACCATCGTGGTCATGATCTCGGCCGCGTCGCGGGTGAGCGGGTAGCTCAGGGGCCGGATGCGGCGGATGCCGTCGAGGGCGGCGGCGAAGCCCATCAGCACCGGCTTGGGCAGCGGGGCCCGCCAGGCCCGGACGCCGGTGATCTCGTCGATGGCGGCGCCCAGCTCGGCCCACGAGAGGAAGTGCCCGCCCAGCAGCAGGCGGCGGGCGCCGGCTCCGGGCGTGAGACAGGCGACCAGCACGGCGGCCAGGTCCTGCACGTCGACCAGGTTCACGCCCCCCCGGGTGCGGGGCCAGCCCTGGGTGCGCGCCGCCACCAGGCCCTCGAGGGTGGCGTCGAGGTGGGGCTGGTCGGCCCCGATCACCCCGCCGGGGTAGACGATGGTGACGGGGTCGCCGGCATCCTGGCGGGCCCGCAGCTCCTGCTCGGTGACGACCTTCGACCGGCCGTAGTCGGTGCGGGGCGACGCCAACGTCGACTCGGGCCCGATCACCGGCTCGACGGGCGGCACGAAGACGGCCACGCTCGACACGTGGACCACCGGGTCGTGACCGGCGGCGAGGGCGGCGCCGACGACCGTGCGGGCACCGGTGGTGTTGACGTCGAGCACGGAGGGGCCGTCGTGGCCGGTCATGCCGATGGCGGCGGCGGCGTGGATGGTGGCGTCGCAGCCGTCGACCGCCTCGGTCACGACGTCGCCATCGACCATGTCGCCCACCATCAGCTCGACGTCGTCGGGGCCCACCCCCCGCCGGGCCAGCACGCCGAGGGCCCGCTCGGGGCTCCGGACCAGCAGGCGGACGTCGTGGCCGGCCGCCCGCAGCGCCGGCACCGTGTACGAGCCCACGAACCCGCCGCCCCCGGTCACCAGCACCCTCAGGCCCACGCCCGTCAACCTAGGGCCCCGATCCCGGGGGTTGAGACCGATGGGACCGGGCCGCCTGGCGTCATGGCGACGTACGCGGTGAACCCCGATGCGGTGGCCTACGTGCGCCGGCTGAAACGCCTACCTCGAGACCCACCCCTGGGGCGACGACCGGGCGGGCGAGTGGCGGCACGAGGCCGTCGAGCTGGCTGCCCACGACCTGCTCCAGCACCTCGACGAGGTCTCGGGCTGAGGTGGGGCCCGCGGGCCCCATCACCCCCGAGCCCCACCGCCGCCCATCGTGGGCCACCCCCGCCCCGACTGCCCTCCCCCGGAGGGGTGATCAGGGTTCTGTCAACCCTCATGCCCCTCCACGGTGCACGAGGGTTGACAGAACGGTGGGGAGACGGCGTCAGCGGGGGCAGGCCTCGATGGCGTCGACGGCGGCGCGCCGGCCCCAGCTGTAGGCGGCCCACCCGTCCCGCGTCTCGACGGTGCCGTCTGCCTCGGGCTCGACGTGGGGGCGGCCCCAGTCGACGTCGGCGTCATAGCCGTCGTCCTCGGGATCCTCGGGGCCGCAGAGGCGGGCGACGAGGTCGGCGCGGGCGTCGGGGGGCAGGCGGTCGAGACCGGCGACGAGGACGGGCAGGGCGTCGTCGGACATGCCGTCGGCGTAGCCGGCGTCGAGCTTGCCGGTCTCGACGGCCCGGTCGATGTTGGTCCGGGCGACGTGGGCCTCGGGGTTCGAGGCGTTCCACCACAGCAGGGTCAGCAGGGCGGTGAGGGCCATCGCCGTCGGCAGCCAGTCCCGCCCGCCCCGGCCCTGCATCAGGCGGACGGCGAGGAGCACGAAGGTGGCACCCAGGAACCAGGCGAAGGTGGTGCACGCCAGTCGCAGCATCGTGAGGCCGTAGGCGTGGCGGTAGACGGCCAGCCGGTTGATGGCGGCGGCCACCAGCACGAGGGTCAGCAGGCAGCAGAGGGCCGAGCAGGCCCGGACGGCCAGGTCCTGGCGGGGCGACGTCTCGCGGGTGAGGGCCCGGATGCCGAGCAGCACGGCGAGGGTGATGCCGGCCGCCCAGAGGAGCTGGAAGAAGCCGGAGCGGGCGTACTCGGCATAGGTGAGGCCGGTGGTGCTCTGCACCCGGCCGTCGCCCCCGACGGCGGCGATCAGCTGGGCCACTGCGAACAGGCTGTAGAGCAGGGCCAGGCCGATCAGCACGACCGTGGCCTCGATGGCGCCGAGGGGCCGGGCCGTGCTGCGGCCGAGGGGACGGACCTGCGTGTCGGCGCCGAGCAGGGCGGCCACGACGGCGGCGCCGAGACCGATGAGCAGGAGGTGGACGATGGCACCCTCGAGATCGAGGCTCGGCGTCGGGATCTCGAAGAACGAGGCGAACACGGCGTCGGCCGAGCCCAGCAGCAGGCCCAGGCCGGCCACGATCGGGACGGCGAGCAGGAGGCCCCGCGCCACCGCCGGGGCCTGCCCGCGGCGGGAGGGGCGGCGCACCGTGGCCCCCGTCGTCCGCTCCGCCCGGCGGCGGCTCCGGCGGTCGTGGCGGTCGCGGGCGAGGACCTGGCCGATCCCGATGGGCTCGATCACGCCGGTCGCCGGGGCCATGGCCCAGGGCATCGTGGCCCGCCGGGCCAGGCCGGCGAGCGACTGCCCGATCACCGGGATGCCGGCCCGGGGCGTGGCCGTCAGGGCGAGGAGGCCGACGACGGCGATCCAGTCGAGGGTCACGATCCACGGGCTGGTGCGCACCGCCAGGCAGCCGGCCAGCACGAGGGCGACGGCGGTGAGGACCCACGTCTCGACCGTCCGGTGCCGCCCGGTGGCCAGCACCCCGAGGGCGGCGACCGAGAGGGCGACGGTGGACCCCAGGCCGATCCCGCCACCCCGGAGGCCGAGGTCGACGGCGAGCCCGCCGGCGACGATCGCCGCCACCGCGACCCGGGCCCGCCGCACCTCCCGTCGCGTGGGGGGCGGCGTCGGGCGCCCTGGTGGGGGCGGCCCCTTCCGCAGGTCGAAGGCCGTCCGCACCTCATGGGTCATGTCCCCGGACCGTAGGCAGGGGACGTGTCCCCGTCCGGCCGTTCCCCGGGGTAGGTCTCACCCCTCGTCCCCGGCCGATCGGCGCTTGACCCTCCCGCGAGGGGAGGCCGCAGGCTGGTCGCATGGCCTCGATCACCACGCAGATCCCGCTCGCCGCCGATGCCGACACGGTGTGGGCCGCCGTCCGCGACGTCGGTCGTCCCGACCTCCTGTTCGCCGGCGTGCTGACCGGTGCCCGGCTCGAGGGGGACGAGCGCGCGTCGTCACCTTCGCCGACGGCCTGGTGGTCCGCGAGCGGATCGTCACCGTCGATGACCACGCCCGCCGGTTCGCCCTCGCCGTGGTCGACGGGCCCTTCCGCCACCACAGCGCGTCGTTCGCGGTCACCGCCGAGGCCGACGGCACCAGCACGCTGACGTGGGTCACCGACGTGCTGCCCGACGATGCCGCTCCGCTCGTGGGGGACCTCATGGGCCGGGGTGCGGCGGCGGCGACGGCGGCACTGGGATGCTGAGCGTCATGACGGTGCCCCTCACCATCGGCGAGCTCTCGAAGATGACCTACCTCAGCGTGAAGGCGCTGCGGCACTACCACGAGGTGGGCCTGCTGGAGCCGGCCGAGGTCGACCCGTCGAGCGGCTACCGGCGCTACACCGCCGACCAGGTGGCCGTCGGCCAGGCGATCCGCCGGTTCCGCGACCTGGACATGCCCCTCGAGCAGGTGCGGGCCGTCCTCCAGGCCCCCGACCTAGCCAGTCGCAACGAGGCGATCCTCGCCCACCTCGAGGCCATGCAGGACCACCTCGAACGCACCCAGCGGACGGTGGCGTCCCTGCACTCGCTGCTGAGCGGCGCCCTCTCCCCGCGGCCGGTCACCTACCGGACCCTCGCCGCCACGCCGGTGGTCGCTGTGCGGGGGGCGGTGGCCTTCGACGATGCCGGGGCCTGGCTCGAGGAGGGGTTCGCCGAGCTCCATGCCGCCGTCGACACGGCCGACCTCACCCCGGCCGGGCCCGACGGCGCCCTCTACGACGACGCCTTCTTCACCGAGGGCGCCGGCGAGGTGGTGGCGTTCGTGCCCGTGGCCGATGCGGCCTCGGTCGGATCGACCGACCGGTGCCTCGCCCTCGAGCTGCCCGCCACGCGGGTGGCCGCCATGGTCCACGACGGCCCCTTCGACGACCTCGACCAGACCTACGGCGCCCTCGGCACCGTCGTGGCCGAGCTCGGCCTCGGGGTCGACGGTCCCATCCGAGAGATCTACCTGGCCGACGACCGCGCCGAGGTCTGCTGGCCCATCACCCGAGGAGGCGCCCGATGAGCGCGACCCTGACCTACCTCACCTTCGACTGCGCCGATGCCCTCGGCCAGGCGGCCTTCTGGGCCGCGGTGCTCGACCAGCCCGTCGCCGCCGACGGCACGACCGAGTGCGCGGTCGTCGGCGCCGCCCCCCGCTGGATGTTCCTCCAGGTGCCGGAGGGCAAGACCGTCAAGAACCGGCTGCACCCGGACCTGGCGACCACCGACCTGCCCGCGGAGGTCGAGCGTCTCGTCGCCCTGGGCGCCACCCGCCTGGCCGAGCACACCGAGGACGGCGCGACCTGGGTGACCCTCCGCGACCCCGAGGGCAACGAGTTCGACCTCGTGGAGGGGTAGACCCGACGGCGCGGTCAGTCGGCGGCGGCCGCTTCGGCCTCGGTGACGAGGGTCTCGAGGTGCTGCCAGCGGCTCTGGAGCGAACGGGCGTGGCGGGCCATCCCGGCCCACGGGTCGTCGACCTCGTCGAGCCGGGCCGGCACGGTGGCGATGGTGAACCCGTCGGGGCGGAGGCCGTCGTCCTCGAGCTCGTCCCACGTGATCGGCGTGGCCACGGGCGCCCGGGGACGGGGGCGGACGGAGTAGGGCGTCACTGCCGTCTGGGCCCAGCCGTTCCGGGCCACGTCGACGTAGAGCCGGCCCTTGCGCTTGGCCTTGCGGCCCTCGTCGGTCAGCTCGTCGGGGTGGCGGAGGGAGAGCAGGCGGGCGACGCGCTGGGCGAAGGCGGCGGCCGCCTCGGTCGGTGCGCCCCGGTCGACGGGCGTCACGACGTGGATGCCCCGCGACCCGGTGACCTGCAGGTACGAGGCCAGGTCGAGCTCGTCGAGCACAGCGCGGGTCCAGCGGGCGGCCCGCCGCACGCCGTCGAAGTCGTCGTCGGACGGGTCGAGGTCGACCAGCAGGAGGTCGGGGTGCTCGAGGTCGTCGACCCGGCTGGGCCAGCGGTGGAACGAGATCGTGCCCAGGTTGGTGAGGGCCAGCAGGGCGGCCTCGTCGTCGACCACCGGGTGGTTGACCGTGCCGCCCTCCTTGCGGGCCTCGAAGGTGCGCACCCACGACGGGACGCCCCGTCCGGCCTCCTTCTGGTAGAAGCCGGCGCCGTCGATCCCCTCCGGGAAGCGCTGGAGCATGAGCGGCCGGTCGGCCAGGTGGCGGACCAGGGTCGGTGCGACCTGGTGGTGGTAGTCGGCCATGGCGGCCTTGGTGATCCCGTCGTCCGGGAACAGCACCCGGTCGGGGTGGGTGATCTCGATCGTGCGGCCGCCGACCTCGTACGTCGTCACCCCGCAACGCTATCCAGCCGTCCGAGTGACCAGGGTCACGGGCGTCTAGGATCGCACCGCAGCACGTCGTCACAGCAGGGCGGAGGGTCAGATGAGGTTCGGGCGAGGGATCCGACTGGCGGTGGTGGGTCTGGTGCTCGCCGCCGGGGCCACCGCGTGCGAGCCACCGGCTCCCACGCCACCCCGTCAGGACGTGGCCTCGTCCTGGGCGTGCCGGCCGACGGCCTACAACTCGGTCACCGGGCTGGGCATGGGGACGGTCGACTTCTACGCCGGGCGGCTGCGCAAGCCGTTGCTGCCGGCCGAGTGCGAGGCGCTCCAGGGCTACATGGCCCAGGCCAAGGCGTACGCCCAGCAGTTCCCCACCCGGGCCAGCGCCGAGGCCGGCGGCTTCCGCGTCTCCTTCGAGTACTTCTCGGGCATGGGCACCCACCACTCCAAGGACACCTTCTCCGAAGAGGTCCTGAACAGTCCCTCGTTCAACCGCAACGACCCGATCCTGCCGGGGACCGCGGTCTTCGACCCGACGAAGCCCAACACCCTCCAGTACGACAACGACGGCCCGAACGCCGAGCTGGTGGGGATGTCCTGGTACATCCGCTCCACCAACGGGCCGCCGGCCGGCTTCGCCGGGGGCGTCGACTGGTGGCACCACCACCCCCGCCTGTGCCTGACCAAGCACAACCCGACCATCATCGGCATCAACGGCAGCGACCAGGGCTGCGCCCAGTCGGGTGGCATCAACCTCAACATGGAGCGCTACTACATGCTCCACCTCTGGGTCGTCGACGACATGGAGTACGTGGCCGACGCCTTCGCCCCCATGCACCCGTGCATCCGGTACCCCGACGCCATCTTCGACATGGAGGACGGCTGCCACGACGTCCCCAACGCGCCGACGCCTCGCGGCCGTCCGGCCAACGCCCCCGGCACCAAGACCCCGATCGGCTTCTGCCCCCTCGGAGCCAACCTCCCCAAGCTCTAGTGCGGCGTGCGGCCCGCACCGAGTCGGGTCCGACCCCGTCCCGATCGACCCCTAACTGCGACCCTGGCCCCCCTCACAGGGGGCTCAGGGTCGCAGTTTGCCGACGGACCCGCCCTCGACCTAGACGCGTTCGTGGAGGGCGAGGCCTGAGTCGGTGACGAGGTGGTGCCACTCGACGGGGCCGCTCCGCTCGACGGGCTCGGCCTCGGGGCCGGCCAGGACGTCGCGCCAGTGCCCGGCGGGCACGCCGACGCTGGCGTCACCGGCCTGCTGGGGGCGGACGGGCACGACCACCAGCACCTGGTCGTCGCCGCGGGTGAAGGCGCACACGTCGGGGCCGGCGTGGAGGGCGCGGTAGGCGCCGGCGAACACATCGGGTCGGCGGGCCCGCAGGGCCAGCGCGGCGCGGATCAGCGCCAGCTTGGGCGGCGGGTCGTCGGAGGCGAGGGCATCGGCGCGAGCCTCCCAGTCGACCGGGCGACGGTTGTCGGGGTCGACCAGCGACAGGTCCTCGATCTCGTCGCCCTGGTAGATGTCGGGCACGCCGGGGATGGTCAGCTTGAGCAGCACCTGGGCGAGCGACACCCACGAGCCCTCCTCGGCGATGCGCTCCTGGAACGGACGGAAGGTCTCGAGGAAGCCCTCGTGGTCGAGCAGGGCGCGGGCGTAGGCCTGCACCCGTGCCTCCCACGACTCGTCGACCGATACCCACGACGTGGTGCGCTTGCCCTCCCGCAGCGCCTTGGTCAGATACTGCTCCAGCCGCTCGGGGGAGATGGGCCACGCGCCCAACAGCGTCTGGAACACCAGCAGCTGCTCGACCCCGTCGGGGGCGCCGTCGACGACCAGGTCGGCGGTGACCTCGCGCCACTGCGCCACCAGCGCGGCCCACTCGTCGGCGTAGGTGGCCAGCAGGCCCAGCCGGGCCCGGACGTCGGCCGAGCGCTTGGTGTCGTGGGTCGACGAGATCACCAGGTTCCGCGGGTGGGACGCAGCGCGCGCCGTGTTGGCCTCGTGGAACGCCGAGACGTCGAGCCCGAACCGGCCCGGATCGCCGCCCACCTCGTTGAGGGCCATCAGCCGCAGGTAGCGGTAGAAGGCGGTGTCCTCGACGCCCTTGGCCGTCACCGCCGGGGTGGTCTGCTGGAACCGGGTGACGACCTCGTCGACTTCGGGCCCGGACCGCTCGGAGTCGAGGGTGAGCACGTCGAGCAGGGCGACGGGCATGTCGGCCTCCTCGATGACCTCGCGGTCGGCGTCGCTCACCTCGTCCCGCGCCGCCACGACGTAGGACCGGTAGACGGGGAACGTGGCCACCGCCCGCGTCAGCTCGTCGGGCGAGACGTCGAGGCCGGCCGCCGCGACCGCCCGGTGCAGCCGTGCCACCTCGGGTTCGAACGTGGTGGCCGCCTGCTCGGCCATGGCCTCGGCGGCCACGTCGGCGAACGATCGCGAGTCGCCCGACATCGACGCCCACAGAGCGGTGAGCGTGGGCTCGCCGGTCGGGTCGACGAACAGGGCGGTGATGTCGTTGAGGACCTCGTAGCCGACGGTGCCCGAGACCGGCCATGGGCGCAGATCCTCGCCGACGTGGAGGATCTTCTCGACCCAGATGTCGGCGTCGCCGGCGCCGGCGGCCAGCGAGGTCAGGTAGCCGGCCGGGTCGGCCAGGCCGTCGGGGTGGTCGACCCGCAGCCCGTCGACGACGCCCTCGGCCACCAGCCGCAGCGGTGTCTCGTGAGTGACGCGGAAGACCTCGGGGTCCTCCTGGCGCAGGGCGGCCAGCTCATCGACGTCGAAGAACCGCCGCCACCGTCCGGTCGACTCGTCGAGGTCGAAGAACTGCTCCCGCAACGTCTCGTCGGTCCACCATCGGTTCTCGTCGCCGATCCCCATGTGGTTGGGCACGATGTCGAGGATCACGCCGATCTCCTCGGCCAGGGCCCGCAGGGCGGACTCGCCGCCGAGCGACGCCGACACCGTGGTCGGGTCGACCTGGTCGTAGCCGTGGGTCGAGCCCGTCCGGGCCGTCAGCACCGGCGACAGGTACGCGTGCGAGATCCCCAGCGACCGCAGGTAGGGCACCAGCGAGCGCACCCGGTCCAGGTCCATGCCCTCGGGCGTGAGCTGGATCCGATACGTGGCGATCAGTGGCCGACGGCCGGCCGGCTCAGCCATCGACGCGGCGGAGGATCGTGATCGAGCGGGCCAGCACGTCCACGGTGGCCCGCGGCGTGGTCGACCAGGCGCCGGCCGGGACCGACGGGTCGACGGTGGTCAGCTCGACGTCCCAGCGCCGCCCGAAGCGACGGGCGGGGAGCACGAACGAGACGTCCTCGTGGTGGGCGTTGATCAGCAGCAGGAACGAGTCGTCGACGATGCGCCGACCCTGGGCATCGCGGTCGAGCAGGGCGTCGCCGTTGAGGAACAGGCCGACGGCGTGGCCGTCGTCGCGCTCCCAATCGCGCCGGGTCATGCGCCGGCCGTCGGGCCGGAACCACCAGGCGTCGGGCAGGCCGGGGGCGTCGACCGACTCGCCCTCGAGGAACCGCGACCGCCGGAACACCGGGTGCTCGTGGCGCAGCCGGATGAGGCGGCGGGTGAAGTCCCGCATCTCGATGGCGCCCTCGTCGAGGTCCCAGGAGAACCAGGAGATCTCGTTGTCCTGGCACCAGGCGTTGTTGTTGCCGCCCTGGCTGCGACAGGTCTCGTCGCCGCCCAGGATCATGGGGACGCCCTGGCTCACCAGCAGCGTGGCCATCAGGTTGCGCCGCTGCCGGTTGCGGAGCTCGATCACCTGGGGGTCGTCGGTGGGGCCCTCGACCCCGCAGTTCCACGAGCGGTTGTCGTCGGTGCCGTCCTGGTTGTCCTCCAGGTTGGCCTCGTTGTGCTTGTGGTCGTAGGTCACCAGGTCGGCCAGCGTGAAGCCGTCGTGGGCGGTGACGAAGTTGATCGAGGCCACCGGCGAGCGGCCGTCGGAGGCGTAGAGGTCCGACGACCCGGTGAGACGGGAGGCGAAGTCGGCGTTGTCGGCCTCGCCCCGCCAGAAGTCCCGCATGGTGTCGCGGTACATGCCGTTCCACTCGGTCCAGAGCACGGGGAAGTTGCCGACCTGGTAGCCGCCGGGGCCGACGTCCCACGGCTCGGCGATCAGCTTCACCTGGGACAGCACCGGGTCCTGGTGGATCACGTCGAAGAAGGCCGACAGCCGGTCGACCTCGTACAGCTCGCGGGCGAGAGCGGAGGCCAGGTCGAAGCGGAAGCCGTCGACGTGGCACTCGGTCACCCAGTACCGCAGCGAGTCCATGATCAGCCGCAGGGTGCTGGGGTGCATGGCGTTGAGCGAGTTCCCCGTGCCCGTGAAGTCCATGTAGTAGCGGGGGTCGTCGGGCATCAGCCGGTAGTACGACGTGTTGTCGACGCCCTTGAACGACAGCATCGGGCCGAGGTGGTTGCCCTCGGAGGTGTGGTTGTAGACGACGTCGAGGATGACCTCGATGCCGGCCCGGTGGAGGGCCTTCACCATCCCCTTGAACTCGCGGATCTGCTCGCCGTTGGAACCGGTGGCGGCGTAGCCGGCGTGGGGGGCGAGGAACCCGATGGTGCTGTAGCCCCAGTAGTTCGTCAGCCCGCGGTCGTGGAGGAAGCTCTCGTCGGCGATGTGGTGGATCGGCAGCAGCTCGACGGCGGTGACGCCGAGGTCCTTCAGGTACTCGACGGCGACGTCGGAGGCGAGCCCGCCGTAGGTGCCCTTGAGGTCGTCGCGCACGTCGGGGTGGGTCTTGGTGAAGCCCTTGACGTGGGCCTCGTAGATGACGGTCTCGCTCCAGGGCGTGTTGGGCGGCCGGTCGTCCTCCCAGTCGAAGCCGCCGTCGATCACCAGCGACTTGGGGATGGCGTCGGCATCGTCCTCGTCGTCGGCCTCCAGATCGGCCGTCTCGGTGTCGTCGGGGACGTAGGGCAGGACGCTGGCGGCGTCGAAGTCGATCGGGCCCTCGATGGCCTTGGCGTAGGGGTCGATCAGCAGCTTGGCCGGGTTGAACCGGAAGCCGTCCTCGGGCTGGTAGGGGCCGTGGACCCGGTAGCCGTAGCGGCAGCCGGGGCCCCGGTCGGGGATGTAGACGTGCCAGTTGAAGGCGGTGCGCTCGGTGACCTCGATGCGCTCCTCGTCGCCGTCGCCGTCGTCGTCGAACAGGCAGAGCTCGACCCGGCGGGCGTTCTCGCTGAACAGCGAGAAGTTCACACCGTGGCCGTCCCAGACGGCGCCGAGGGGGAACGGCCGTCCGGGCCACACCTCGGTGGGCCCCCGGTCGATCGTCTCATCGGCGTCGGGGGCGGGCGTGGCCGGGAAGGGGCCGGTCGAGGGGTCGTCGATCAGGTCGGACATCGGTGCGCACTCGATTCGTGGGGGCCGTCCGGCCGGTCGGCCGATGGGGGGCACCGATGACCGCCGTCGGCTCCGCAAGCTCCGCCGCCGGAGACAGAGCCGTATCGTCTGGTTCGCTCGCTGCGCTCGCTCACTTCAACGCTCCTCCCCGCGGAGCAGCGCTCCACCCAGAGCCGGCAGGGCGATGGCCCCGTCCTTCACTGCGAAGGTGTGGTGGGTCGACACGAGGACCTCGGTGACGTGGTCGGGGAGGGGGACGGTGGCGGGGGTGTCGGCGAAGGAGACGACGACGTGGAACGGACCCCGGCGGAACCGCAGCCAGCGGGCGTCCTCGCAGTGCTCGATCTCGTCGATGTCGCCGGGCGGCAGCTGGCGCCGGACCTGGAGCAGTCGCCGGTAGAGGGTGGCGATGTCGTCGTGGACCTCGCGGCTGAGCTTCGAGCGCTGGAACGTGGCCGGATCCTGGGGGTCGGGCACCTCCTCCCCCGAGAAGGCGGCGAAGGCGGCGAACTCCCGCCTGCGCCCCTGGCGGGTGGCCTCGGCGATCTCGGGGTCGATGTGGTCGCTGAAGAACTGGAACGGCGCCGGCTCGCCGTGCTCCTCGCCCATGAACAGCATCGGCGTGAACGGGGAGGTGAGGACGATCAGGGCGGCCAGGGGCTGGACCGACCGGGGTAGGCGGTCGCCGAGGGCCCGGTTGCCGACCTGGTCGTGGTCCTGGGTGAACACCACGAACTGCTCGACCGGGCGGTCGTCGGCCGGGGCGCCGAAGCGCTGGTGGCGGGCCGGGCTCCACCCGCCGGTGTGGACGTACGGCCGGTGCAGGGCCGTGGCCAGGTCGGCCACGGCGCCGAAGTCGGCGTAGTAGCCGTCGCGCTCGCCGGTGCCGAGGACTCGGATGGCGTGGTGCAGGTCGTCGGCCCACTGCGCGTCGCACCCCCAGCCACCGAGGGCCGGCGGCCGGATCACCTTGGGGTCGTTGAGGGCGCTCTCGGCGATGACGATGCTCCCGGTCCGGGCGGCATGGGCCCGCCGGGCCACGGCCGCGACCAGGTGCTCGGCCCCCCGGTCGAAGATGGCGTGGACGGCGTCGAGGCGCAGCCCGTCGATGTGGAGGTCGCCCAGATACCACTCGACGCTCTGGAGGACCCACTCCCGCACCGGGTCCGACCAGGCGTCGTCGTAGTTGAGGGCCGAGCCCCACCACGTCGTGTACGTGTCGGTGAAGTACGGGCCGAAGGCGGCGATCTGCTCGGCCCCGGTGGAGCCCAGGTGGTTGTGGACCACGTCGAGGATCACGGCCAGGCCGTGGGCGTGGGCGGCGTCGACCAGCCGGGCCAGGCCCTCGGGCCCGCCGTAGGTGGAGTGGGCGGCGCCCAGGTAGACGCCGTCGTAGCCCCACCCCCAGCGACCGGGGAACTCGGCCACCGGCATCAGCTCGATGGCCGTGACGCCCAGGTCGGCCAGGCCCGCCAGGTGCTCGATGGCCCCGTCGAAGGTGCCGTCGGTGCTGAAGGTCCCGACGTGGAGCTCGTAGAGCACGTGCTCGGCCAGGGGCCGGATGGCGAAGCCGTCGTCGGTCCACGGGAACGCCGCGGGGTCGACGACGCGCGACGGCCCCCGCACGCCCTCGGGCTGGTGCCGGCTGGCGGGGTCCGGCAGCTCGCGCCCGTCGAGCACGTAGACGTAGTCGTCCCCCGCGGCCGCGCCCGCCACGTTCGCGGTGTGGACCCCCATCCCCGCGTCGGCGGTCGGATGGTCGCCCGCCGCCTCGCCGGTCAGCAGCCGGACCAGCACCTCGTCGGCGGCCGGCGCCCACACCCGGAACACGACATCGGACCACGAGGTGCCAGGCACCTCGTGGTCCTCGTGGGTCAGGGGGGCGGCGCCGAGGGGGTGCTCGAACGGGAGGAGCTCGCTCACGGGCTGGCGAGCCAGAGGACGCCGAGGGGCGGGAGGGTCATGGTGGCGGAGTGGTCCTGGCCGTGCCACGGGACCGGCTCGGCGTCGACGCCCCCCAGGTTGCCGACGTTGGAGCCGCCGTAGGCCGAGGCGTCGGTGTTGAGGACCTCGGTCCAGCGGCCCGGCGTCGGCAGCCCCACCCGGTACCCGTCGCGGGGCACGGGCGAGAGGTTGGCCACGCACACGACCTGCTGGCCGTCGTCGGCCGACCGGCGGACGAAGGCCACCACGTTGCGGTCGGCGTCGGCCGCCTCCAGCCAGGTGAACCCGGCCGGATCGTCGTCGATCTCCCACAGGGCGGGGTGGCGGCGATAGCAGTGGTTGAGGTCGCGGACGAGCGACTGGACGCCGGCGTGGTCGGCCCTCTCCAGCAGGTGCCAGTCGAGGCTGCGCTCCTCGCTCCACTCCCGCTCCTGGGCCAGCTCGCCTCCCATGAACAGGAGCTGCTTGCCCGGGTGGGCCCACATGTAGGCGTAGAGGGCCCGCAGGTTGGCCATCTGCTGCCAGCGATCGCCGGGCATCTTCTCCAGCAGGGAACGCTTCCCGTGGACGACCTCGTCGTGGCTGAGGGGGAGGATGAAGCTCTCGTCGAAGGCGTACACGAGCGAGAAGGTCAGCTCGCCGTGGTGGTACCTCCGGTGGATCGGCTCCTGCTGGAAGTAGGCGAGGGTGTCGTGCATCCAGCCCATGTTCCACTTGAAGCCGAAGCCCAGGCCGCCGGTGTCGACGGGCTTGGAGACGCCGGGCCAGGCGGTGGACTCCTCGGCGATCGAGGCGACGCCCGGCTCCTCGGCGTGGATCACGGTGTTGACCTCCTGGAGGAAGGCCACCGCCTCGAGGTCCTCGCGCCCACCGTGGACGTTGGGGTTCCACTCGCCGGTCTCGCGGGAGTAGTCGAGGTAGAGCATCGAGGCCACGGCGTCGACCCGCAGCCCGTCGGCGTGCATCTCCTGGAGCCAGAACAGGGCGTTGGCCAGCAGGAATCCCTTGACCTCGAGCCGGCCGTGGTTGAACACGAGCGTGCCCCAGTCGGGGTGCGAGCCGCGGGCGCCGGCGTGCTCGTACAGCTCGGTGCCGTCGAAGCGGGCCAGGGCCCACTCGTCGCGGGGGAAGTGGGCCGGGACCCAGTCGAGCAGGACGCCGATGCCGTGGGTGTGCAGGGTGTCGATGAGGTACTTGAGGTCGTCGGGCGTGCCCCACGCCGCCTCGGGGGCGAAGAACGAGGTGACCTGGTAGCCCCACGAGCCGCTGTAGGGGTGGTGCATCACCGGCAGCAGCTCGACGTGGGTGAACCCCATGTCGGTGACGTAGGCGGCCAGCTCGTCGGCGGCCTGGGCGAAGCCGAGCGGCACCTGGGGGTGGGCCGGATCACGTCGCCACGAGCCCAGGTGGACCTCGTAGATCGACATGGGTCCGACCTGGGGGTCGAGCGAGCGGCGGCGCTCGACCCAGCCGGCGTCGGCCCACGCGTGGTGGGACTCGGAGACGACCGACGCCGACGCCGGCGGCACCTCGGCCTGGAGGGCCAGCGGGTCGGCGTGCTGGACGACCGAGCCGTCGGCGCCGTGGACCTCGAACTTGTAGCGCTCGCCCACGCCGATCCCGGGCACGAATGCCTCCCACACCCCCGACGAGCCCACCGGCTTCATGGGGTGGGTCCCGCCGTCCCAGTAGGTGAAGTCGCCGACCACCGAGACACCGCTGGCGTCGGGTGCCCACACCCGGAATACGGTGCCGTCCTCGCCGTCGACGGTGCCGGGGTGCGCCCCGAGGACATCGTGGAGACGACGGTGCCGGCCCTCGTTGATCAGGTGGAGGTCGAGCTCACCGAGCGTGCTCATGCTGGCGTCGTTCTGTGTGCGGGTTGATGCCGCAAACGGTCGAACCCGCACACGGTTCGGGGCGGGGTCACGAGGGGTCCTCCTCGAGCAGGCGGGCGATGCCGGCCACGGGGATGGCCGCCCAGTCAGGGCGGTTGTCGATCTCGTAGCGCAGCTCGTAGATCGCCTTCTCCAGCTCGAAGATGGCGAGGACCTGGGCGGTGGCGGCCTCGCCGGCGGGCAGCAGGGCCGGCTCGACCGTGGCCCGGTACCCCTCGAGGAACGCCGAGCGGGCGCCGGCCTCCCACCCGTCGGGCAGGGTGGCGCCGGCCCGCTCGGCGGCGGAGGCGGCGTAGGCGAACGAGCGCAGCATCCCGGCCACGTCGCGCAACGGCGAGCGCTTGCGGCGCCGCTCGCGCAGCGGCCGCGACGGCTCGCCCTCGAAGTCGAGGATCGTCCAGCGCTGGTCGTCGAGCATGGTCTGGCCCAGGTGGAGGTCGCCGTGGTGGCGGATCAACCGGCCCACCGAACCGCCCTGCGCCATGCGCCGGAGACGGTCCCGGAGGTCGTCGCCGCGACCGAGGATGGGGGCGAAGACCTCGTGCTCGGGGAGCTTGGAGAAGACCTGCTCGATCTCCTCGTCGACGGTGGCCATGAAGATCGGCAGGGCCTCGTCGGTGGCCTCCTCGGGGGCGAAGTCGGGGTCGGAGGCGTCGGACCCGAGGATCGAGTGCATCCGGCCGACGACCTCGCCCAGCTCGACCAGGCGGGGCGTCAGGCGGTCGGGCGTGCCCGCCACCAGCTCCTCGTGGGCCAGGTCCCAGCCGTCGACGGCGCCGGCCAGGAACTCCTGGGCCACGCCGAGGGTGGCGTCGATGAGGTCGCCGCGGAGCGAGTAGGAGCCGGCCAGAGCGGGGGCGCCGTCGAAGCCGTGGCTGGACAGGAAGTCGAGCATCTCCAGCTCGGGGTTCTCGCCCGGCTCCAGATGCCGGAACACCTTGAGGATCACGGCGTCGTCGATGATGACCGACGAGTTCGACTGCTCGGCCTTGAGCGGCCGGACCACGGGCGGGTCGCCGATGGTGGGGGCGCCGTCGGCCCAGACGAACGAGACGGTGTGGTCGCCGTCGCCGGCGGTGCCGCCGTTGCGCAGCAGGTCGGCGAGGGCCGCCGACCGCTCGGGGTCGTCGAGCACGTCGAACGACAGCGAGCCGTCGTCATCGAGCCCGACGACCAGCTGGAACAGCTCGTGGGTGCCGGCCGGTGTCCGGGCCTCGGCGATGAGCAGGCCCACGCCGGGGTCGGCACAAAGCGGGACCGTGGTGCGGACGTCGACGTGGACCTCGCGGGACTTGGCCGAGAACCAGCGCTGGGTGACGACCCACTCGGTCAGCGTGTCGAGGTCGATCTCCTCGAGGGACGTGGCGATGTCGGTCATCCTCCCACCTCCTCCGCGGCCGCCTCGGCGGCAGCGTCCTCGGCGTCCGCCCGCTCGTGGGCGGCCCGGTCCTCGGCGGCGACGCGCTCCTCCTCGGCGGTGCGGGCCTCGGCCGCCTCCAGGGCGGCGTCGAAGCGCTCCTCGGGGAGCTCCTCCTCGGTGATGCGGAACCAGAAGAAGCCGTGGGGCGCCAGGGTGAGCAAGTAGGGCAGCTCGCCGATGCGGGGGAAGCGGGTGCGGCCCAGCATCTCCTCGGGCCAGCTGCCCTCGAACTCGGAGAGGTCGAGCTCGACGGCCTGGGCCGAACGAGCGATGTTGTGGACGCACAGGACGGTGTCGCCCTCGTACTCCCGCAACACGGCGAAGATCTTGTGGTTCGAGGTCTTGAGCGCCCGGTAGGTGCCGAGCCCGAACACCGGGTGCTCCTTGCGCAGGGCGACGAAGCGCTGGATCCACCGCAGCAGGCTGTTGGGCGTGCGCAGCTGGGCCTCGACGTTGACGGCCTGGAAGCCGTACACCGGGTCCATCAGCGGCGGGGCGTAGAGCTGGGCGAAGTCGGCCCGGCTGAACCCGCCGTTGCGGTCGCCCGTCCACTGCATCGGGGTGCGGACGCCGTCGCGGTCGCCCAGGTAGACGTTGTCGCCCATGGCGATCTCGTCGCCGTAGTAGAGGATCGGCGAGCCCGGCAGGGAGAAGAGGATGGCGTGGAGGAGGGTGATCTCGTCCCGCCCGCCGTCGAGCAGCGGGGCCAGCCGGCGCCGGATGCCCACGTTGATCTTCATCCGCGGGTCCTTGGCGTACTCGGCGTACATGTAGTCCCGCTCCTCGTCGGTGACCATCTCGAGCGTCAGCTCGTCGTGGTTGCGGAGGAACAGGCCCCACTGGCAGCTCTCGGGGATGGCCGGGGTGCGCTCGAGGATCTCGATGATCGGCGTGGCGTCCTCGCGCCGGAGGGCCATGAACATGCGGGGCATGACCGGGAAGTGGAAGGCCATGTGGCACTCGTCGCCGTCGCCGTCGCCGAAGTAGTCGACGACGTCCTCGGGCCACTGGTTGGCCTCGGCCAGCAGCACCCGGTCGGGATACTCGGCATCGACGGTGGCCCGGACCCGCTTCAGGAACTCGTGGGTCTTGGGCAGGTTCTCGCAGTTCGTCCCGTCCTCCTCGAAGAGGTACGGCACGGCGTCGAGGCGGAACCCGTCGAGCCCGAGGTCGAGCCAGAAGCGGAGGACGTCGAGCATCGCCTCCTGCACGTCGGGGTTCTCGTAGTTGAGGTCGGGCTGGTGGCTGAAGAAGCGGTGCCAGTAGTAGGCGCCGGCCTCCGGGTCCCAGGTCCAGTTGGACGATTCGGTGTCGGTGAAGATGATCCGGGCGTCCTCGTACAGGTCGTCGCGGTCCGACCAGACGTACCAGTCCCGCTTGTCGCTGCCGGGCCGACGGCTCTCCTGGAACCAGGCGTGGTCGCTGGAGGTGTGGTTCATCACCAGGTCGGTGATGACGCGCATGCCCTTCTCGTGGGCCGCGGCGAGGAACTCCTTGACGTCGTCGAGGGTGCCGTAGTCGGGGTGCACGCCGTTGAAGTCGGCGATGTCGTAGCCGCCGTCGCGCAGCGGTGACGGGTAGGTGGGCAGCAGCCAGATGCAGTCGACGCCGAGCCACTGGAGGTAGTCGAGCTTCTCGGTCAGGCCCCGGAAGTCGCCCGAGCCGTCGTTGTTGGCGTCGAAGAAGGCCCGCAGGTGGAGCTCGTAGAAGACCGCCGTCTTGAACCAGAGGGGGTTGGCCTCGAACCAGTGCGTGGCCGTATCGCGAGCGGTGTTCTCCGGGGTCACGACTCTCGCCTCATGTTGGACGTCTGCAGTCCGCGCCCCATGGCGCACCGTCGGTCGTGACCCCCGGCCGGACGGCTCCTTCGTCGCCGTCCGGAGGGCCCGTGCCTTCTGGAGAGCCCTCGCTTCGCTCGGTCGCTCACGCGACCTCGATCTCGACGATGTGGGCGGGCTGCTCCAGGGGCACGAGCCGCACGTAGTTGCGGCCGATGCGCCAGTCGAAGGTGTCGCCCGACAGGAGGTCGTGGGCCTTGAAGCTGGGCGGCAGGCCGAGCTCGTAGGGCACGACGACGACGCCCTCCTGGACATGCTCGGGATCGAGGCTGACGGCGGTGATGACGGTGGCGCCGTCGTGCTGCTTGGCGAAGGCGATGATGGCGGGGTTCTCGGTGTCGAGGAACCGGGTGCCGGCCAGGTGCTGGAGGGGCGCCTGCTGGCGGCGGATGCGGTTGAGCTGCTCGACCAGCGGGAGCAGCGGCCCGTCGAGCGCCCGGCTCTTGGCCTCGTACTTCTCGCTGTCGAGGTACTCCTCCGAGCCGGGCTGGACGGGGGTGGCCTCGAAGCTCTCGAAGCCGGAGTAGATCCCGTAGCTGGGTGAGAGGGTGGCGGCCAGGATTAGGCGGCTCACGAACTTGGCCGGGCCGCCGTCGGCCAGCTCGGCGGTGAGGATGTCGGGCGTGTTGACGAAGAAGTTGGGGCGGAGGTACTCGCGCTCCTCGCCCGTCGCCAGCTCGGTGACGTACTCGGCCAGCTCCCACGACGAGTACTTCCAGGTGAAGAACGTGTAGCTCTGGTTGAACCCGGCCTTGGCGAGGGTCTTCATCATGGCCCGGTGGGTGAAGGCCTCGGCCAGGAAGATCACCTCGGGGTGCTCGTCGCGCACGCTGCGGATGAGCCACTCCCAGAAGGGCACGGGCTTGGTGTGGGGGTTGTCGACCCGGAACACCGTGACGCCGTGCTCCACCCAGAACAGCACGACGTCACGGAGGGCGTCCCACAGGCCGCGCCAGTCCTCGCTGTCGAAGTTGACGTTGTAGATGTCCTGGTACTTCTTAGGCGGGTTCTCGGCGTACTTGAGGGTGCCGTCGGGCCGGCGGTTGAACCACTCGGGGTGCTCGGTGAGCCAGGGGTGGTCGGCGGAGCACTGGATGGCGAAGTCTAGGGCGATCTCGATGCCGAGCGCTCTCGCCGCCGCGACCAGCGAGTCGAGGTCGTCGATGGTGCCCAGGTCGGGGTGGACGGCGGTGTGGCCGCCCTCGACGCCGCCGACGGCCCAGGGCGAGCCGGGGTCGTCCGGACCGGCGACGAGCGTGTTGTTCGGGCCCTTGCGGTTGGTGACGCCGATGGGGTGGATCGGCGGCAGGTAGACGACGTCGAAGCCGAAGTCGGCCAGGGCCGGCAGCTGGGCCTCGACGCCCTTCAGGCCGCCCCACGAGCGGGGGAACAGCTCGTACCAGGCGCCGAAGCGGGCTCGCTCGGGGTCGACGTCGAGCTCGAGCGCCTTGGCCAGCTTCGTCGAGCGGGAGCGATCGGGGTGGGCGTCGCACCGCTCCACCAGGGCGGGGTCGAGGGCGGTGCCGACCCGGGTGCGGGTGGGGCTCGTCGTGTCCTCGACGACGTCGGCCGCGGTGGAGATGGCGGTGCGCTCGTCGCCCTTGGCCCTCTTCGCTGCGGCCCGGAGCAGCAGCGCGCCCTCGGCCAGCTCGCTGTCGAGGTCGTCCTGGCCGGCGTCGGCCTTGCGGCGGATCTCCTCGCGCCACGATGCCAGCTCGTCCACCCACGCCTCGATCGTCCACCTCCAGCGGCCCAGGCGGTCGACCGGGAAGCCGCCCTCCCAGCGCACGCCCTTCACGGCGGCGTCGACCGGGCGGAGCGGGCTCTCCTGCCAGGACTGCTTGCCCGGTCCAGGGGCCTTCCAGCGGACGACGGCCCGCAGCACCTCGTGGCCGTCGCGGAAGATGTCGGCCCCGACCTCGAAGGTCTCGCCCACCGTGCGCTTGGGGAGGTGGCGCCCGCAGTCGACGAGTGGGGTCGGGCGCTCGATCAGGATGCGGGCGGAGGCGCGACGAGGGACGGGTTCCACCGTGCCACCCCTACCCGGGCCTCCTGCCCGAAACAACGGCGCCCCGTGAACACACCGCGAACTCGGGGCGAAATGGCCCCGGGGGGCGGATTCCCCACCGAGTTCGGACAGGCTGGCGGTGTGCTCACCTCTCGATCGGCCGGCGTGCTGGCTCACGTCACGTCGGTGCCCGGCGGCCGGCTGGGCGACGCCCGCCGGTTCGTCGACTGGCTGGCGTCGGCCGGCGTGGCGTGGTGGCAGGTCCTCCCGCTCGGGCCGCCCGACGAGCACGGCTCGCCCTACCGGTCGGCGTCGGCCTTCGCCGGCTGGCCCGGGCTGCTGTCGGCCCCCCGGGCCCGGGTGACGGTCGACGACGAGGACGCCTTCCGGTCCACCCAGCCCTGGGTCGAGGAGTGGGCCTCGTTCCTCGGGACGGGCCGTGACGCGGTGCGGGATCAGGTCCGCTTCGACCGCGAGTGGGCCGCGCTGCGGGCCCACGCCGCCACGGTCGGGGTGCGGCTGATCGGCGACGTGCCCATCTACGTCGCCCCGGGTTCGGCCGACCACCTCGCCCACCCGGACCTGTTCCGGCCCGGCGCCGTGGCCGGTGTCCCGCCCGATGCGTTCAGCGACACGGGCCAGCGCTGGGGCAACCCCCTGTTCGACTGGCCCGCCCATCGCCGCCAGGGGTACGCCTGGTGGACGGCCCGGCTGCGGCGGACCTTCGACCTCGTCGACCTCACCCGGATCGACCACTTCCGGGCCTTCACCGCCTACTGGGCCGTGCCCGAGTCGTGCCCCACGGCGGTCGAGGGCCGCTGGGTCCGGGGTCCCGGGCGGGCCGTGTTCGACGCCGCCACGTCGGCGCTGGGGCCGCTGCCGGTCATCGCCGAGGACCTCGGCGTCATCACCGAGCCCGTGCGCCGGCTGCGCGACGACCTCGGCTTCCCGGGCATGGCCGTCGTCCAGTTCGGCTTCGACGGCGACCCGCCCAACGAGCACCACCCGTCCCGCCACCGCGAGCACCAGGTCGCCTACAGCGGCACCCACGACAACGACACCGCGCGGGGCTGGTGGACCGGCCTCCCGCCCGCGGCCCAGGACCGGGTGCGGTCGGCCGCCCGCGCCGCCGAGGTCGAGGTCGACGACCGGCGGCCGTGGTGGACCATCGTCGACCTGGCCCTCTCGTCCCCGGCCCGGCTCGCCGTCGTCCCCCTCCAGGACGTCCTCGGCCTCGGCTCCGAGGCCCGCATGAACACCCCCGGCACCGACGCCGGCAACTGGTCCTGGCGCGCCCCCCGCGAGGACCTCACCCCCGCCTTGGCCCGCCGCCTCCGGTCCTCCGTGGAGTCATCCGGCCGCCTGCCCTGACCGTTCTCGGCCCGAAAGAGCCCGATATCCGAGCACTTCCGTGCCGAGAAGCGTCAGGCGGGGGCGAGGTTGGGGCCGTCGGGGGTGGTGGTGGGGGCCAGGTCGAGGTCGGCCACGGTGAGGTCGACGGTGGGGCAGGGGTCGGCGACGACACCCTCGGCCAGGACGACGGCCACCTCGTCGGGCAGGAGGCGGCGGAGCAGGCGGCGGCCGCTGAGCCGGGAGCAGGCGACCCGGACGTCACGCCCCGTGAGCAACCCGATGGCCTGGCGGAGGTCGGCGACCTCGGCCGGCAGCAGGGTCAGGGCGCTGACGTCGAGCACCAGCGGACGGTCGGGGTCGACCAGCTTGGGCAGCTTCCGCAGCAGGTCGGCCCGCCCCTCTCGCCCTCCGCCATCGAAGACCACATCGCGTTCGCCGTCTCGATCGATGGTGTGGAAGGCCACGCTGGCTCGCTCTCGTTCATGCGCCCTGGGTGGTCGGCCTCCCCCTCGATGTGGCATCCAACCGTCACCTTCATGATTCCACCCCTCAGGGTGAAGGGGTTCACCCGGCGGGGTGAATGCTCAGGATCCCTCGCCGCCGAGGGGCTCGCCGTCGGGGCCGGTGCGGTCGGGCCGGGCCGCTCCGAGCGGGCGTTCGACGTCGGCCTCCTCGGCGGCGCGAGCGGCGGCCTCCTCGACGGTCTCGCTCTCGGCCACGGCGCGCTCGACGGTCTCGGGATCGTGGGGTCCGGGCATGGTCACGGCTCCTCTGGTGGGGTGGGCGCCGGGCGGGGTGCGAGCGTCTCGCTGCACCGCTCGCACGTGCCGCCGGCCCACGGGGTGAAGGTGCGGCCCTCGCGGTCGAGCTCGACCGGGACCCCGCCGCACACCGAGGTGCCGTCCTGGGGCTCGGCGGCGTGGATCGGCCCGATGGGGAGCATCCGGGTGTCGTCCCGGGTGCCCTTGTGGCCGATGGGCGTCCACCCCTGGGCCCCCATCACGAACGATTCCACGGGCATCTCGGACCTCCAGGCGCGTCGACGACCTCTCCGGCCTCCCCGCCACACGCCGGCCCGAACCAACCCCCAGGTCAGAGCGGCCGGTCCGCTTCTGTCACGGGCTATGCCAGAGTTGGGCGGTGACCCGACCCAACGTGGTGCTGATCATCACCGACCAGCACCGCCTCGACCACACCGGCTTCGGCGGCAACCCCGTGGTCCAGACGCCCCACCTCGACTCCCTGGCGGGCCGCAGCACCAGCTTCACCGAGGCCTTCGCCGCCAACCCGATCTGCATGCCCAACCGGGCCACCCTGCTGACGGGCCGGATGCCCTCGGCCCACGGCACCCGCTGCAACGGCATCCCCCTCGACTGGGAGGCCAGCACGTGCGTCCGCCAGCTCCGTGACGCCGGCTACCGCACCGGGCTGGTCGGCAAGGCCCACTTCCAGAACATGGGCGCCGTCCCCGAGCTCACCGCCCTCGTCCGGCAGGGCCTGGCCGAGCCCGACGCCACCGTGCGGGTGCGGCCCGAGGGGTGGGACCTCCTCGAGGACGGCGAGCGCTACCGAGCCGGCCCCGTCGCGCTGCCCGACGACTTCTACGGCTTCGAGCACGTCGAGCTGACCGTCGGTCATGCCGACCTGGTGAGCGGGCACTACGTCCACTGGCTGGTCGAGAACGGCATCGATCCCGGGCTGGTCCAGGGCCCCGATGCCGCCACGGAGCGGTCCGACCGATGGTGGCAGATCTGGAAGCCGGCGCTGCCGGCCGAGATGCACCCGAGCACGTACGTGGGCCGGCGCAGCCAGGCCTTCATCGAGGACGCGGCCGGGAGCGACGACCCCTTCTTCCTCCAGGTGTCGTTCCCCGACCCCCACCACCCGTTCGCCCCGCCGGGCGAGTACTGGTCGATGTACGACCCGGCCGACGTCGTGCTGCCGGCCACCTTCGACGACCCCCACGAGACGTCGCTCCGTCACCTCCAGGCCTGGCGGGCGACCCGGGGCGAGGCGCCACCGCCCATCCCGGTGATGCCCTTCTCGCCCACCGAGGAGGTC
>DASYLG010000080.1:0-2638 GCA_036009685.1 Iamia sp.
GGGCCGACCCGACGTGGAGGAACCCCGTCGGGGACGGGGCGAAGCGGACGACGGGGGCATCGGGCACGCGTCCGAGGGTACCGCTGCGACCCGAGCGGCTCGATTGCGGCCGGGCGGGGTGGTCAGCCCGGGAGGTCGAGGAGGCTGCGCCAGTCGGCGCGGTGGGCCTCGGTGACCTGCGCCGGCGTCATGCGCAGGGTGGACTCCGGCACCGAGTCGACGACGTCGCGCAGGGCGACGTAGTGGTGGGCGGCGTGGCCGACGCCCTCGAACCAGCGACGGCGCAGCTCGACCAGGTCGGCCGGCGGGTCCTCGTCGAGGAAGCCCCACAGGGTGAAGGCCACGGTGAGGTCGTGGACGACCGGGGCCCGGCCGAACAACGAGGACCGCTTCATGGCGATGGCGACGCAGCCACCGATGACGTCGTGGACGTCCTCGCCCTCGGTGAGGTACAGCCCGTCGGCGAAGCCGTGAGCGATCTTGAGGGCGAAGCCGAGGTCCGGACCGGGCGAGCCGAACCGGTCGCCGCGGGGCTGCTCGCCCTGGATCTCGCCCGGACGGTCGGCGACCCACGACTCGGGGCGGCGGGGGTTCGAGCGGTAGGCCCGCACCCGAGCCATCTGGTCGGTCGGCACGTACTCCGGAGCTGCCATCGTCGGCGAGGCTACCCCCGGGGCCCCGATCCACCCGAGGCCGGCCGGGTGGGCGGCTAGCGTCTCGCCCGTCACATCCGATCGGGCCCGATGGCCGGAGGTCTCCATGTCCTATCCCCCCCAGCCCGGGTACGGCGCTCCCGGCGGCTACCCGCCGCCCGGCGGCTACGCCCCCCAGCCCCAGCCGTCCAACGGCCTCGCCGTCGGCGCCCTCGTCACGGGTCTCATCTCCCTCCTGTGCTTCCCTGGCCTGGCCGTGGTGGCCATCCCGCTCGCCATCGCCGGGATGAGCAGGGCCAAGAAGCTCAACGGGGTCGGACGGGGCATGGCCATCGGAGGCCTCGTGTCCGCCATCATCGGCGTGCTGTGGGGCATCGCCGTCCTCGTGCTGGTGGTCTTCGCCGCCGACAAGATCGACGACATCGACTTCCGCTGCGGGGGCGACGGGACATCGCCCGCCGGCTACCCGTGCGAGAACCAGGGCAACGACGACCCCACCCCCGGCGACGACAGCTTCAACTCCGACCCGGCCGACCAGATCTGCAACGTCGACCGGTTCATCCAGGACCCCGACTGCTGAGCCCCGCCGCACCGCCGGCGCCGTTCAGGCGTCGGCGGTGTGCAGCAGGCCGTAGACGATCGAGTCGACCAGGGCCTGCCAGGACGCCTCGATGATGTTGGTGTCGACCCCGATCGTGGTCCACGTGCGGTCGCCGTCGGTCGAGTCGACCAGGACCCGCACCACCGCGCCGGTGGTCGACGACGAGTCGAGGACGCGCACCCGGAAGTCGATCAGCTTGATCTTCGACAGCGCCCGGTAGCGCCCGTCGAGGGCCGTCCGCAGGGCCTGGTCGAGGGCGTTGACGGGGCCGTTGCCCTCACCGATGGCCATCAGCCGCTCGTCGCCGACCCAGACCTTCAGCGAGGCCTCGGTGTCGATCATCGCCTCGCCGGCCTCGATCGGGACGCCGCCCCGCACGGCGTTGCGGTGGTAGGTGGTGACCCGGTAGCCCTCGAGGTCGAAGTAGCCCTGACGCCAGCCGCCGGCCTCGCGCATCAGCAGCTCGAGCGAGGCGTCGGCAGCCTCGTAGACGAAGCCGAGGGCCTCGCGCTGCTTGAGCTCCTCGGTCAGGCTGGCGGCGGCGGCGCCGTCGAGCTCGACGCCCATCTCGGCCGCCTTCATGGCCATGCCGGCCCGGCCGCCGAGATCGCTGACCAGGACGCGGGTGTGGTTGCCCACCACACCGGGGTCGACGTGCTCGTAGCTGGCGCCGCCGACCTTGCCCAGCGCCGAGGTGTGGAGCCCGCCCTTGTGGGCGAACGCCGACGACCCGACGTAGGGGTCGGCGGGATGGGGCGGGAGGTTGACCAGCTCGGCCACGTGGCGGCTCACGGCGGTGAGGCGCTCCATCCGCCCCTCGGGCAGGCAGCGGATCCCGAGCTTGAGCTCGAGGTCGGGGATGCAGGTCATGAGGTTGGCGTTGCCGGTGCGCTCGCCGTAGCCGTTGATCGTGCCCTGGAGCTGGGTGGCCCCGCCCAGGACGGCGGCGACGGCGTTGGCCACGGCGCAGCCCGAGTCGTTCTGGGTGTGGATGCCGATCTGGACGTCGGCGCCCAGGTGGGCGACGACCTCGGCCGTGGCCTGCTGGACCTCGTGGGGCAGCGAGCCGCCGTTGGTGTCGCACAGGACGACCGTCTCGGCGCCGTTCTCGGCGGCGGCCTCGAGCACCCGCAGGGTGAACTCGGGATCGACCCGGTAGCCGTCGAAGAAGTGCTCGGCGTCGAAGAGCACGTCGAGGCCGGCGCCGCGGAGGAACTCGACCGAGTCGGCGACCATCGCGACACCCTCGTCGAGCGTGGTGCTCAGGGCCTCGGTCACGTGGAAGGCCGAGCTCTTGCCCACGATGCACGCCGTGCCGACGCCGGCGTCGACCAGCGCTCGGAGGGTGGGGTCGACGTCGACCTTGCCGGCGGGCCGGCGGGTC
>DASYLG010000081.1:0-6607 GCA_036009685.1 Iamia sp.
TCCCTGTGACCGGGCTGATCGACGTCCATGCCCACTTCGTCCCCGACCTCTACCGGGAGGCCCTCGTCCGGCACGGCCACGACCAGCCCGACGGCTTCCCCGTCATCCCCGAGTGGTCGGCCGAGGAGCATGTGGCGGTCATGGACCGGGTGGGGATCGAGGCCTCGGTGCTGTCGATCTCCTCACCCGGCATCCACCTCGGCGACGAGGGCCCGGACCTGGCCCGGATGGTCAACGAGGCGGGACGGCGCGCCGTCGTCGACCACCCCGGCCGCTTCGGGCTGTTCGCCTCGCTCCCCCTCCCCGACCTCGATGCGACGATGACCGAGATCGCCCACTGCTGCGACCACCTCGACGTCGACGGCTTCGCCCTCATGACCCACGTCGACGGCACCTACCTCGGCGACCCCGCCCTCGACCCGGTCTTCGCCGAGCTCGACCGCCGCCGGGCCCGGGTGTTCATCCACCCGACCTCGCCGCCGTGCTGGGAGCGGACGGCCCACGGTCGGCCCCGGCCCATGATCGAGTTCCTGTTCGACACCACCCGGGCGGTCGTCGACCTCGTCCTCTCCGGCACCATCGCCCGGTATCCCGGGATCGACGTCATCGTCCCCCACGCCGGTGCGACCCTGCCGATGGTGGCCGACCGGGTCAGCGTGTTCTCGCTGCTGCTCGACTCCGGGGTGGACGTGCTCGGGGACCTCGGCCGGCTCCACTACGACGTCGCCGGCTACCCGCTCCCCCGCCAGCTCGACGCCCTGCTCACCCTGGTACCGCCCGATCACCTCCACTACGGCAGCGACCACCCCTTCACCCCCGAGCTCGCCGTCGCCGCGTCCCGCGAGCGGCTGGCCGAGACCGGCGCCCTGGCCCCGCTCCGGGCCAACACCGAACGACTCCTCGACCGGACCTGACGAAGGACCAGCACCATGCAGCATCAGATCGAGCTCGGCCACCTGGTGATCGAGGTGCCCGACCCCACCGCCCTCACCCCCACGCTCGCCGAGGTCGTGGGGCTCGAGGCCGGCGAGCCCACACCGGCCGGGGCCCTCACGTGGCGCGACGACCGGCGGGCCCAGCGCCTGATCGTGCGGGAGGGTCCGGCCAACGACGCCGTCGCCGTCGGCTTCGAGGCGGTCGACGCCGCCGCCTTCGATGCCACCGTCGAGCGGCTCCGGGCCCAGGGCCGCGACGTGGTCGACGATCCCGAGCTGGCCGCCGAGCGGCGAGTCGCGCGCCTGGTCCGCACCCCGGGCCCGTGGGGCCCCGACGTCGAGGTCGTCCTCGGTGCCGCCGACGCCGCCACCCCGTTCGCCTCGGACCTGGTGCCCGGCGGATTCCTCACCGAGGGGGTCGGGTTCGGCCACGTCGTGCTGGCCACGATGGCGTTCGACGAGTCGGTTGCGCTGCTCACCGAGGGCCTCGGGTTCACCCAGTCGGACTGGCTGGAGATGGAGATCGCCGAGGGCATCGAGCTCGAGGTGCGCTTCTTCCACTGCAACGCCCGCCACCACACCGTCGCCCTGGCCAAGGCGCCCTTCGAGCTCCCGCAGACCCTGCACCACGTGATGTTCGAGATGAACGACCGCGACGACGTCGGCGCCGCCTTCGACCGCCTGTGGGCCACCGACCTCGGGGTCCCCAACGGGCTGGGCCGTCACGACAACGACGGCATGTTCAGCTTCTACCTCCAGACGCCGGCCGGCTTCCAGATCGAGGTCGGCCACGGCGCCCGGGTCATCACCGACGACTGGGACGACGACCGCGCCTACGACGCCATCAGCGCCTGGGGCCACCAGCCCCTGCGTCCATGACCGACGTCGCCATCGTCGGGGCCGGCCCGGTCGGTCTCGTCCTCGCCATCCTGCTCGGCCAGCGGGGCCGGTCGGTGGTCGTCCTCGAGCAGTGGCCCGAGCCGTACCCGCTCCCCCGCGCCGTCCACTTCGACCACGAGGTGGGACGGATCATCCAGGCCTGCGGCATCGGCGACGAGGTGCGGGCCGTCTCCGAGCCGGCCGAGGTCTACGAGTGGCGCAACGGCGAGGGAACGACCCTCCTCCGCTTCGGGCGGATCGGCATGGCCGCGTCGGGCTGGCCCTTCTCGTCGATGTTCTGCCAGCCCGAGTTCGAGGCGGTCCTGCGGGCGCGGGCCGAGTCCCTCCCCACCGTCGAGGTCCGGCGCGGGACCAAGGTCCACGGCCTCACCCCGGCCGACGACCACGTCCTGGTGGAGCACGGGTCGGGGGACGCGCTCCGCGCCGGCTACGTCGTCGGCTGCGACGGCGCCAACTCGACCGTGCGGGATCTCCTCGGCGTCGCCGTCGACGACCGGGGCTTCCACTACGACTGGCTGATCGTGGACCTGGTCCTCGACGCTCCCCGGGTGTTCGATCCCATCAACGTCCAGGTGTGCGATCCCGAGCGCCCCACCACGGCGGTGTCGGGCGGCCCCGGCCGCCGGCGCTGGGAGTTCATGCGCCTCCCCACCGAGACCCTCGAGGACCTCGGCCGCGAGGAGCGGGCCTGGGAGCTGCTCGCCCCGTGGGACGTGCACCCCGGCAACGCCCGGCTCGAGCGCCACGCCGTCTACACGTTCGAGGCCCGGGTGGCCGAGCAGTGGCAGGCCGGCCGGGTCCTGCTCGCCGGTGACGCCGCCCACCTGATGCCGCCGTTCGCCGGCCAGGGCATGTGTTCCGGCATCCGCGACGCCGTGAACCTGGCCTGGAAGCTCGACCTCGTGCTCGACGGGCGGGCCGATGCTGCGCTCCTCGCCACCTACGACGAGGAGCGTCGCCCCAACGCCAACGCCGCCGTCGACCTCTCGATCGAGCTGGGCCAGGTCATCTGCGTGCCCGACCCGGCCGAGGCCGCCGCCCGCGACGAGGCCATGACCGCCGGCTACGACGGCTCGGTCAGCGACGTCCCCGGCCTCCCCGGGATCACCCGCGGGATCGTCGCCGCCGGCACGCCCCAGGCCGGCGAGCTGTTCCCCCAGGCCGACCTGCGACCACGAGGTGCCAGGCACCTCGTGGGCTCGCGGCTGTTCGACGACGTCCACGGGGCCGGCTGGCGGCTGGTCACGGCCGCTGCGGATCCCGCGCCGTTGGATCCCGAGCTGGTCGAGTGGTTCGCCGGCATCGGTGGGACGGTGGTCGCCGCACCGGAGATGGACGACTGGTTCACCCGCCACGATGTGCGCTGGGCGCTCCAGCGCCCCGACTTCCACCTCTTCGGCACCGCCACCGACACCGCCGACCCCTTGCTGGCCGATCTGCGCCAGCAGATCAGGAGACCACGATGAAGCTCGCCAACCACGACGGACGTCTCGTCCTCGTCCTCGACGACGAGGTCGCCGACGTCGCCACCGCGTCGAACGGCCGCTTCGGGTCCGACCCGATGTCCGCCTTCGACGACTGGGACGCCTTCGCCGCCTGGGCGGCCGGCGTGAGCGACGCCACCGGTCCGCTCGACGAGTCCCGGCTCCGGAACCCGGTCCCCCACCCTCACCAGGTGTTCGCCATCGGGCTCAACTACCGCAGCCACGCCGAGGAGTCGGGCATGACCATCCCCGACGTCCCGGCGACCTTCACCAAGTTCCCGACCTCGCTGGGCGGCCCCTTCGACGACGTGGAGATCGTCGGCGAGTCCGTCGACTGGGAGGTCGAGCTGGTCGCCGTCATCGGTCGGGCCGCCGACCGGGTGGCCGAGGCCGACGCCTGGGACCACGTCGCCGGGCTGACCGTGGGCCAGGACATCAGCGACCGGACCCTCCAGTTCGCCGCCGGCATGCAGTTCTCGCTGGGCAAGTCCCGTCGCGGCTACGGGCCGATGGGACCCTGGCTCGTCACGCCCGACGAGGTCCCCGATCGCGACGACCTCGGCCTCGGGTGCTCCGTCGACGGCGAGACGGTCCAGGACGGGCGCACCAACGACCTCGTCTTCTCCGTCCCGCAGCTCGTCGCCGAGCTCTCGTCGGTGCTGCCCCTTCTGCCAGGGGACGTGATCTTCACCGGCACCCCCTCGGGCGTCGGCATGGCCCGCCAGCCCCCGCGGTCCCTGCAGCCGGGCCAGGTCCTGGAGTCCTGGATCGAGGGCATCGGCACCATCCGCAGCACCTGCGTCGCCCCCGAGGGATGAGCGTGCCGTCGTGAACGACCAGGAGCGCGCCTTCCTCGACGACCACGTGTGGGCCGTGCTCGCCACGACCCGGCGCGACGGCTCCCCGCAGCAGTCGATGATCGGCTACGCCGTCGATGCCGAGGGCCGCATCATCGTCTCGACCAAGAGCTTCACGGCGAAGTGGCACAACCTCGTCCAGGACCCCCGGGCCAGCCTGACGGTGGCCGACGGCCGGGCCCACCTCGTGCTCGCCGGCCCGGTCGACTGCATCGTCGACGACCCCGAGCGGGCCGAGCTGACGGCGGACGTCTTCGCCGTGCTCTCCGGCCAGGACCGGCCCGACCCGTCCTCGATCATCCCGATGCTCGACGACCAACGGCGGACCGTGCTGCGCCTCACCCCCGAGACCACCCACCTCCACGAGTGACGGAGACCCTGTGAACCGCGTCGTCCTCACCGGCACCGGCGTGCCGGTCCCCGACCCCGAGCGGGCGGGCGCCGGCACGCTGGTCGACCTGGACGGCGTGCGTCTCCAGGTCGACGCCGGCAGGGGGACGGTCCTCCGGCTGGCCGGGTCGATGACCCCCCTGCCGAGCATCGACGCCGTCCTCCTCACCCACCACCACAGCGATCACCTCACCGGGCTGGCCGACCTGGTGCTGACGCGGTGGATCGCCGGCGCTCACGTCACCACGATCGTGGCGCCCGAGGGCCCGACGGCCCGCTTCGCCGCCGGGATCCTCGACCAGTGGGAGGACGACATCGCCGTCCGCATCGCCCACGCCGATCACGACGGCCCGCCCTCGGTCGACGTGGTCGCCTTCACCGCGGGTCCCGAGCCCACCGAGGTCTGGCGGTCCGGCGGGGTCGCCGTCACCGCCGTCACGGTCCACCACGAGCCGGTGCTGCCCGCCGTCGCCTACCGCATCGACGGCCCGTCCGGATCGGTCGTCGTCAGCGGCGACACGATGGTCTGCCCCGAGGTCGAGGCCCTGGCCGAGGGGGCCGACGTCCTCGTGCACGAGGTGCGTCTCCGCGCCTTCGCCGAGGCGGTCGTCGGCACCCACTACGAGGCGATCGCCGCCTACCACGCCGACACCGTCGACCTCGGCGCCGCCGCCCAGCGCGCCGGCGTCGGCCGTCTCGTGCTCACCCACCTCATCCCGCCCCCGACCGACGGTTACGAGCCGTTCGTCGAGGAGGTCCGCCACGGCGGGTTCACCGGCGAGCTGGTCGTCGGCCCCGACCTGACGACGGTGACCTGGTGATCACCTCGGCCGTCGACCTCTTCACCGACGAGGTGCTCGACGACCCGTACGCCCACCTCCGGGCCCTGCGCGACGCCGCGCCCGTCGTGTGGCTCGACGCCCACGACGTCTACGCCGTCGCCCGGTACGACGACGTCCGCGCCGTCCTGGACGACGACACCACCTTCCTGTCCGGCGAGGGCGTCGGGCTGAACGAGTTCATCAACACCGGCGGCCGGGGCACGACGCTCATGAGCGACGGGGCCGAGCACACCTGCCAGCGCGAGATCATCGGGCGTCCGCTCACCCCACGGGCCCTCGCCGACCTCCGGCCCGACGCCCAGGCCCTCGCCGACGCCCTCGTCGCACGGCTCGTCCGCCAGCCGACGTTCGACGCCGTCACCGAGCTGGCCGAGGTCCTGCCGGCCACCTGGGTGCCGGACCTCCTCGGCTGGCCCGCCGAGGGGCGGGACCGCCTCCTCGACTGGGCGGCGGCCAGCTTCGATGGCCTCGGCCCGCTGAACGAGCGCGCCGTCGCCGCCGGCGCCGGGCTCCTCGAGATGACCGCCTACGCCCAGCAGCTCGCCGGGAGCACGCTGCCGGCGGACTCGTTCGCGGCGCGCATCCTGGCCGCCGCCGAGCGGGGTGAGGTCGAGCCGTCCCGGTGTCCGATGATGATCATCGACTACATCGCCCCGTCGCTCGACACCACCATCAGTGCCATCGGCAACCTCGTCTGGCTGCTCGCCACCCACCCCGACCAGTGGCGTCTCCTCCGCGACGAGCCCCACCGCGCCAAGGGGGCCCTGAACGAGGCCCTGCGGCTCGAGAGCCCGATCAGCTGCTTCACGCGCGTCGCCCGGGTCGACACCGTCGTGGGCGGGGTCGAGATCCCCGCCGGGTCGCGGGTCATGCTCAGCTTCGCCTCCGCCAACCGCGACGAGCGGCGCTGGATCGATCCGGAGCGCTTCGACATCACCCGCGAGAGCGCCGGCCACCTCGCCTTCGGGCACGGCGAGCACGCCTGCGTCGGCATGGGCCTCGCCCGCCTCGAGGGCACTGCCGTGCTGACGGCGCTCGTCGAGCGCGTCGCCACCATCGAGCTCGCCGGCCCACCCCGCCGCCAGCGCAACAACCTCATCCGCGCCTTCGGATCCCTCCCCGTCACCCTGCACGCCTCGACCGGCTGAGAGGATCCGGCCGGGCGGCACGCGGAGCCCGCCGCTCCGCCTGCGACCCCG
>DASYLG010000082.1:0-4475 GCA_036009685.1 Iamia sp.
GACGTCGCCGGTGAAGTCCAGGGTGAAGAGCTGCAGCGGGGCCGCCCCGAGCCCGGTGGCGACCTCGTCGGTCGCCCCGGTGAGCAGGTCGATCTCGAGCAGCGTGGTGGTGCCGTCCGACGCCAGGACCGAGGTCCAGGCCACGTCGTTGGCCACCGCCAGCCCGGCGAGGCGGTCGTAGCCGTCGAGGTCGTAGGTGATCGGGGCGAGGGTGGCGATGTCGATCACGGTGATGGTGGCGTCGTCCACCGAGAGGACGACCATCTCGTCGTTCCCCTGCTCGATGACATCGCCGCCGATGGCCACGGTCCCGACGACCGCACCGGTCTCGTCGACGACGAAGGTCTCGTCCGCCCCGACCACGAACACCCGCCGGACGGACGGGACGAGGCCGAAGCCGAGCACGGCCGGGTCGTCGATCGGGACGGCGACGACGGTCGGCGGGTCGCCGATGGTGGCGCCGGCGGGCACCCCGCCGGGTCCGACGCCCAGGGCGGTCCCGAGGAGGACCCCCGCCAGCGCGACCATCCTCCCGATCCTCGATCGTCGTGCCATGTCCCCCACCTTCCGTGCCGGCCGCCCGCCGACGACGGTACCCGAGGCTACCCGCGCAGGGTGGCTCCGTGGGCGGTGGTGACGGCGGCGATGAGGGCCTGGCGGGCCTCGCCCACCTCGGCGTCGGTGAGGGTGCGCTCGTGGCTCACGAAGCGGACGCGGTAGGCCAGCGACCGGCTCCCGTCGGCCACGCCCGGGCCCCGGTAGGTGTCGAAGAGGTCGACCGACCACACCAGGTCCGACGCCCCGGCCAGCGTCGCCTCGACGACGAGGGCGGAGACGTCGGCGGGCACCTCGAAGGCGAGGTCGACGTCGCTCGACGGGAACCGGGAGACGGGCCGGTACGGCACGTCGCCGGGGACGGCCGCCAGCAGCCGCCCGAGGTCGAGCTCGACCCACGCGACCCGCTCGTCGATCCCGTGGGTGGCCAGCACACCGGGGTCGATCTCACCGGCGACGCCAACGGGGTCACCGCCGACCAGGATCGATGCCGCCCGGGTGGGGTGCAGGCCGGGGTGCTCGGCGTTGACGACGGTGACGTCGTCGTGACCGAGCTTGGCCAGCACGGCGAGCGCCAGGCGGACGGCCGCGGGGGCCTCCTCGCCCGTCAGCGCCACGCCGAGGTGCTCGCGCTCGTCGGGCAGGAGGTCCGGGCGCCCCGGTGCGTCCACCGCCACCGGCGCCGTGCGGGGGAGGAACACGTGGCCGATCTCGAAGAGGCGGACGCCGAGGCTGCGGCGGGCCGTGTTGGTGGCCACGGCCTGGACCAGGCCGGGCAGCAGGGTGGTGCGGAGGATCGACTCCTCGGCGATGAGCGAGTTGCGCAGCTCGATGCCGTCGGGCGGGAAGCCGCAGGCGGCGAGCGCACCGGGGGCGAGGAACGGCAGGGGCATGACCTCGGTGAGGCCCCGGCCGGCCAGCAGGCGGCGGACCTCGCGCCGGCGGCGCTGCACCGGCGTCAGGTGGCCCGGCAGCGACACCGCCAGCTCGCGCCGCGGGATCCGGGCGTAGCCGTGGTGACGGGCGACCTCCTCGACCACGTCGATCTCGGCCTCGGAGTCGTACCGCCACGACGGGATGGTGACGTCGAGGTCACCGTCGGTGTCGGCCGGCGTCGAGGCGAACCCGATGGGGTCGAGCAGCGCGGTCACGTCGTCCCGCTCGAGCGCCGTGCCCAGGACCTGGTTGATGCGGCTGGTCCGCACCCGGATCGGGTCGCGCGACGGGAGATCACCCCTGACGTCGACCGACCCCGGGGCCAGCGTCGTCCCGCAGATGTCGGCCGCCAGCTGGGCGAAGCGCAGGGCGGCGCGGGGCATGCCCTCGGGGTCGATGCCGCGCTCGTTGCGCGCCGCCGCCTCGGTCCGCAGGCCCAGCCGGCGGGCCGTCGTGCCCACTGCCCGGGGCAGGAACCAGGCCATCTCGAGAGCGACGTCGGTGGTGGCGGCGGAGATCTCGGCCGAGGCCCCACCCATCACGCCGGCGATGCCGAGGGCGACGTCGTCGCCGCCGCAGATGAGGAGGTCGTCGGGCAGTAGCTCGCGCTCGACATCGTCGAGGGTGACGAGACGCTCGCCGGGGCGGGCCCGGCGGACCCGGAAGGTCCCGCCGGGGACACCGGCGAGGTCGTAGGCGTGGTTGGGCTGGCCCAGCTCGAGCATCACGTAGTTGGAGATGTCGACCAGAGCGCTGATCGGCCGCATGCCGAGGTGGGTCAGCCGCTGCTGCATCCACTCGGGCGAGGTGGCGGTGGGGTCGAGGCCCCGCAGCGCCCAGGCGGTGAACCGCCCGCACAGGTCAGGGTCGAGGATCTCGACGGCCAGGCCCTCGCTCGCCGGGTCGCCGCCCGTGGCGACCTCCGGCGTCGAGAGGGAGAACGGGACGTGGAAGCGGGCCGCCAGGTCGCGGGCCAGCCCGGCGACGCTCAGGGCGTCGGGCCGGTTGGCGTTGACCTCGAGGTCCCACAGCACGTCGGCCGTGATGTCCAGCGCCTCGACCAGGGGTGCCCCCGGGGTGAGGGACGACGGCAGCACCTTGATGCCGCCGTGGTCCGAACCCAGCCCGATCTCGCGGGACGAGCACAGCATCCCGTTGGACCACTCACCCCGCATCTTGCGCCGGGCGATCTCCATGCCGTCGGGCATGGTCGTGCCCAGCGTGGCCAGCGGCACGAGGTCGCCGACGGCCATGTTGAAGGCGCCGCAGGCGATCTGGAGGGCCTCGCCGTCGCCGGCGTCGACGTCGACCAGCTGGATGCGGTCGGCCTTGGGGTGAGGTCGCAGCTCGAGGACGCGGGCCACGACGATGCCGTCGAGCCCCTCGCCCAGACGGGTCTCCTCCTCGACCGGGGTGCCCAGGTCGTTGAAGGCCTCGGCGACGGCCTCGGGGGCCTGGTCCTCCAGACCGGGCGCCAGCTCGCGCAGCCAGGACAGCAGCACCTTCATCAGAACTGCTCCAGGAAGCGCACGTCGACGGACAGGATCTCGCGCAGGTCGGGCACGCCGTGACGGGCCAGGGCCAGCCGGTCGATGCCGAAGCCGAAGGCGAAGCCGGTGTAGCGCTCGGGGTCGATGCCGCCGTTGCGGAGCACGTTGGGGTGGACCATCCCGCAGCCGCCCAGCTCCAGCCAGGTGCCGTCGGGCCGGCGGATGTCGAACTCGGCCGATGGCTCGGTGAAGGGGAAGTACGACGGGCGCAGACGGGACGTGAAGCCCTCGCCGAAGTAGGCGTTGGTGAAGGCCTCGATGGTGCCGGCGAGGTGGCCGAAGGTGATGCCCTCATCGACGACCAGGGCCTCGAGCTGGTGGAAGGTCGCCAGGTGGGTGGCGTCACGGGCCTCGTTGCGGTGCACCCGGCCGGGGACGACGGTGTAGATGGGCGGGCCCTGCTGCTCCATCACCCGGAGCTGGACCGGCGAGGTGTGGGTGCGGAGCACCACGTCGCCGGGCTCGCCCAGGTCGACGAAGAAGGTGTCCTGCATGTCCCGGGCGGGGTGGTACTCGGGGAGGTTGAGACCGGTGAAGTTGTGCCAGTCGTCCTCGACCTCGGGACCCTCGGCCACGGTGAAGCCGAGGCCGACGAAGACGTCCTCCAGCTCCTCCATGGTCTGGGTGACCAGGTGGAGGTGGCCGGCGCCGACCGTGGGCCGCACCTCGGTGAGGTCGAGCCGCTCGGCCTCGAGCCGGACCCGGCGGGCGGCCGCCTCCAGCTCGGACCGGCGCTCGGCGGCGGCCCGCCCGACGTCGCCGTTGACGCGGTTGAGGACCTGGCCCAGCTGCTTGCGGGCCTCGGCGTCGAGCTGGCCCATGCCCCGCTTGACCGCACCGAGGTCCGAGCCCTTCCCCGTGACCTCGGCGAGGGCCGTGGTCAGGGCGTCGAGGTCCGGGGCGGATCGCAGCCGATCGACGGCGGCGGCGCCGATGCGCTCGATGTCGGCGGGAGACGTCATAGGTCGGCTCACCCTGCCCGCTCCCCCGCTCCCGTGCCAAGCCCGTTCCCCGAGCCGCCCACGAGGTGCCAGGCACCATGTGGGACCGGGACGAGTGGCGATCACCGCTACCGATGCCCACATGATGCCTGGCACCTCGTGGGATCGCGAGGGCGTCAGACCGGCAGGGTGAAGGTGAAGGTGCTGCCCTCGCCCTCGACCGATTCGGCCACCAGGGTGCCCCCGTGCGCCTCGACCAGGCCGCGGCTGATCCACAAGCCCAGCCCGGTGCCGGTGGGGCGGCCCTCCTCGCGGCGGTAGAACTGCTCGAAGACCCGGTCGAGATCCTCGGCGGGGATGCCGGCGCCGGTGTCGGCCACGGCGACGGCCAGCCCGTCGTCGGTGGCCCGGGCGGTGATGCGCAGGCCCCGGGGGCTGCCGTACTTGGCCGCGTTCTCGACCAGGTTGGTGAGCACCTGCTCGACCTTGTCGG
>DASYLG010000083.1:0-5835 GCA_036009685.1 Iamia sp.
CTTCGCCCGCGGCGACGACGGCTACGAGGAGGCGCGGGCCGACACCGTCTGGAACGGCCGGCGGCCCGACCGCTTCCCGGACGTGATCGTCCAGGCCGCCTCCGTTGCCGACGTGCAGGCCGCCGTCGGCCACGCCGCCGCCCACGGGATGCAGGTGGGGGTCCGCTCGGGCGGCCACAGCTGGGCCGCCAACCACGTCCGCGACGGCGGCCTGCTGCTCGACGTCTCCCGGCTGGCCGACGTCGCCATCGACGCCGAGGCCGGCACCGCCGTGGTCGGCCCCGGCACCAAGGGCCACGAGCTGTGCGCCCAGCTCGGGCCGCACGGGCTCTTCTTCCCTGCCGGCCACTGCCAGGGCGTGGCCGTCGGCGGCTACCTCCTCCAGGGCGGCTACGGGTGGAACAGCCGGGTGCTGGGCCCTGCCTGCGAGAGCGTGATCGGCATCGACGTGGTCACCGCCGACGGCCGTCTCCTCCACGCCTCGGCCACCGAGCACCCCGACCTCTTCTGGGCGGCGCGCGGCTCGGGTCCGGGCTTCTTCGCCGTGGTCGTGGCCTTCCACCTCCGGCTCCACCCCCTGCCGGCAGCCATCGGCTCGAGCGTCTTCGCCTACCCCATCGCCCTGCTCGACGAGGTCTACACCTGGGCCCGCTCGATCAGCGCCGACATCGATCGACGGGTCGAGCTCCAGATCCTCATGTCCCGCGAGTTCGAGGGGCTCGGGATCCACGAGCCGGCCATCGTCTTGGCCTCGCCCGTCTTCGCCGACACCGAGGAGGAGGCCGAGGCCGCCGTCGCCCTCCTCGCCACCTGCCCGGTGGTGGACCAGGCGCTGTTCGCCGTGCCCTACGCCCCGGCCCGGCTCGACGAGTGGTACGAGGCGGTGATGCACACGTACCCGGCCGGTCACCGGTACGCCACCGACAACATGTGGACCCACGCCGCGGCCGAGGATCTGCTGCCGGGGCTGCGCCGCATCGCCGAGACCCTGCCCCCCGCCCCCAGTCACTTCCTGTGGCTGGGCTGGGGGCCGTCGCCGGCGCGCCAGGACATGGCGTACTCGATGGAGGACGAGGTGTACCTCGCCCTCTACGGCGTGTGGGAGGACGCCGCCGACGACGCCATCCACGGCGACTGGGCCCGGAGCAACATGGCGGCCATGGCGCCCCTGGCCACCGGCATCCAGCTGGCCGACGAGAACCTCGGCCAGCGCCCCGCCCCGTTCGCCACGCCCGCCGTCATGGAGCGGCTCGACGAGCAGCGGTCGGCCTACGACCCGGCCAGCACCTTCCACCCGTGGATGGGGCGGGTGTGAGCGGCGGCGAGCCGTACCTCGGCTACCGGGGCGACGACCACGACACCCCCTTCGGCCGGTTCTACGACGAGGCCATGGCCCCGCTGGCACCGCCCGTGGCCTCGGCCGTCGCCGTGGGCGCGGTGGCGCCGGCCCTGTTCACGCCGGTGGAGGAGATCGGCTCGCGGCTCGACGGCGACGAGCCGGTGGAGGACGGGTTCAGCGTCCACCCCGACGGTTCGATCACGGTCAACGTGGGCACGCCGATGCCCGAGGTGACCCCCGCGATGTGGGACTGGTGGTTCGCGTGGCACGGCTGCGACGACCGCCGCTACAAGCTCTGGCATCCGCGGGCCCACCTGAGCGCCCGGTGGGAGGACGGTGGATCCGAGGTCGCCTACGTCGGACGGACGTCCCTGGTCGTCGAGTACCTGGGGGCGACGCTCGTCCACGCCGCCATCCGCTTCGTGGACCCGGCGGAGATGGGCTTCGACTCGGCTGCGCTCGACGGCCAGACGGCGATCTGCGCCCGCACCGGGTCCTCCAGCACCCGGTCGACCTGGGCTGGCTGGTCCACCACGTGCGGCCGATCGACGGCGGGAGCGAGATGCGGTCGCGCTTCTGGCTGGGCGGTCGCCACACCGCGCCCCGGCGCCCCAACCCGGTGCTCGACCGGGTGGTGCCCCCCGTGGCCAACCGCATGGCGGCCCTCGACGCCCGGGCCGCCACCGAGCTCCTCGTCCACTGCGCCCAGGAGATGGCCCACCTCGCGGCCCGCCTCCCAGCCCTCCACGACGAGCTCGCCGACTGAGCGCCCACGAGGTGCCTGGCACCTCGTGGGCGCCTCGTGGCCGCTGCCGGTTCAGTTGACCTGGCGGTCGTGGCCCTCCCAGTAGGGGCCGCGCAGCTTGAACTTCTGGAGCTTGCCGGTGGCGGTGCGAGCCAGCTCGGTGCGGAACTCGATGCGCTTGGGGATCTTGTAGCCGGCCAGCTTGGGCCGGCAGTGGTCCCGCAGCTCGTCCTCGGTGACGCTCTCACCGGGAGCCAGGACCACGAGCCCGAGCACCAGCTCGCCCCACTTCTCGTCGGGGACGCCGATGACGGCCGCCTCGGCCACGGCCGGATGGCTGAAGAGGGCGTCCTCGACCTCGATGGACGACACGTTCTCGCCCCCCGAGATGATCACGTCCTTCTTGCGGTCCGAGATGGTGACGTAGCCCTCGGCGTCGATCGAGCCGCCGTCACCAGTGTGGAAGAAGCCGTCGACGATGGCCTCGGCGGTGGCCTCGGGCTGCTCCCAGTAGCCCTCCATCACCATGTTGGCCCGGGCCTTGATCTCGCCCTGGTCGGTCACGTCGACCGTGACGCCCAGCGCCGGGGCACCGGCCCGGGACAGCAGCCGAGCCCGCTCCCCCACCTCGAGGTCGTCCCACTCGGCCCGGCCCCGGTTCATGGTCAGCAGCGGAGCCGTCTCGGTGAGGCCGTAGATCTGGATGAGCTCCCATCCCAGCTCGGTCTCGACCCGCTCGATGGTGCGGGTGGGTGGCGGGGCGCCGGCGACGACGATCCGGGTCGTGCCCGCACCGGGCACGGTGTCGAAGTCCGGGGCGGCGTCGAGCACGGCGTTGACGACGGCCGGGGCGCCGCACATCACGGTGATCCCGTGGCGGTCGACCCGGCGGAGGATCTCGGCCCCGTCGACCTTCCGCAGCACGACCTGCGTGGCCCCCATGCCGGTGGTGGCGTAGGGCATCCCCCAGCCGTTGCAGTGGAACATCGGGAGGGTGTGGAGGTAGACGTCCCGATCGCTGATGCCCGCCTGCCAGCCGAAGGTGGTGGCGTTGAGCCACAGGCTGCGGTGGGTCTGCTGGACGCCCTTGGGCCGGGCCGTCGTGCCCGACGTGTAGTTGATGGTGGCGGTGACGTCCTCGTCCGGCTCCCAGGGGACCGGCTCCTCGCCCGGGGCCAGAAAGGCGTTGGCCGCCTCGGAGCCCAGCTCGGCCATGTGGGGCACGGTGATGCCCTCGATCGAGGCCGCCACCTCCGGGTCGTAGAGCAGCACCGACGCACCGCTGTGCTCGACGATGTAGGCGATCTCCTCGCGGGCCAGGCGGAAGTTGATGGGGACGTAGACGCGGCCCCACCCCGACACGCCCCAGAACCCGGTGAGCAGGCGGGCCGCGTTCTGGGAGACGATGGCGACGCGCTCGCCTGGCCCCACGCCCAGCCGGTCGAACCCGGCGGCCTGGGCCCGGGCTCGGGCGGCCAGCTCGGCGTAGGTGAGCGAGCCCAGCGACGGGGCCGGCTGGTCGGGCTCGTCGACCACGGCGACCCGCTCGGGGTAGACGACCTCGGCCCGGTCGAGGAAGTCACGGACGGTCAGGGGCACCTTCATGGGCCTGACCCTAGGCACCCTCGCGACGCCGCGTCGGAGGTGGTAGGCCGGGTCGATGCGCATCGGCATCTTCGGCGGCGACACCGCCGCCACCGGCACGATCGACGACCACGTCGCCGCCGCCCGGGCCGCCGCCGAGGACGGCTTCAGCAGCTTCTGGCTGCCGCAGATCTTCGGCTACGACGCCCTCACCGTGCTCGCCCTGATCGGGCGGGAGGTGCCGGACATCGAGCTGGGCACGGCTGTCGTCCCGACCTACCCGCGCCACCCGGCGGCGCTGGCGGCTCAGGCCGTCACCACCAACGAGGCTGCCGACGGACGCCTCGTGCTGGGCATCGGCCTGTCCCACGGGATCGTCATCGAGATGATGTACGGCATGTCGTTCGAGAAGCCGCTGCGCCACATGCGCGAGTACCTGGCGATCCTCCTGCCGCTGGTCCAGACCGGCGCCGCCGACGTCGAGGGCGAGACCCTCACCGGGCGGATCGGCCTGTCGATGGTCGCCCGCCGGCCCTTCCCCGTGCTGATCGCCGCCCTCGGGCCCAAGATGCTGGCCCTGGCCGGGGCGGTCGCCGACGGCACGGTCACGTGGATGACCGGGCCCGACACCCTCAGGACGCACATCGTCCCGTCCATCACCTCCGCCGCCGAGGAGGCCGGTCGGGAGGCGCCCCGCATCATCGGCGCCCTGCCCGTCCTGGTCACCGACGACGAGGCCGACGGCCGGGCCCGGGCCGGCCAGGCCTTCGCCGTCTACGACACCCTCCCGTCGTACAAGGCCATGCTCGACCGCGAGGGCGCCGGCGGGCCGGCCGACGTGGCCCTCGTGGGCGACGAGGAGTCGGTGGGCCAGCAGCTCGATGCCATCGTGGCCAGCGGCATCACCGACTTCGTCGCCGTCGAGTACAGCCGCAACCCCGACGAGTCGGCCCGCACCCGGGCCCTCCTCCGCTCCCGGATCTGACCTGAGCCCGTCGGAGTCGGGGCCGATCCGACGATGAGGGGGACGTGACACCGGATCCGGCGTCGCCGTCCGACCAGGGCGCGACGCTGCTCGAGCTCTACGACCGGGCCCTGCCCGAGGT
This sequence comes from Iamia sp., assembly GCA_036009685.1. Taxonomy (GTDB): domain Bacteria; phylum Actinomycetota; class Acidimicrobiia; order Acidimicrobiales; family Iamiaceae; genus Iamia. The sequence continues at coordinate 4,775 of DASYLG010000083.1, forward strand.
CTACGGCTACCTCCTGCCGCGCTGTGGCAGCCCGGCCACCGCCGAGGACGTCACCTCCGAGACCTTCCTCGCCGCCGTCGACGCCGTGAGTCGGGGCACCGTCCCGCACCTGAGCGTGCCCTGGCTGATCGGCGTGGCCCGCCACAAGCTGGTCGACCACTGGCGGCGGACGGCCCGCGAGGAGCGGCGGGTGCTGCGGGTGGCGTCCCAGCCCGATGCCTCCGCCGACGACCCGTGGGACGGGCAGGTCGACGCCACCGTCGCCCGCGACGTCCTCGCCTCCCTCGGCGCCCACCACCGGGCCGCCCTGACGCTGCGCTACCTCGACGGGCTCAGCGTCCCCGAGGTCGCCCTCCACCTCGACCGCACCGTCCACGCCACCGAGGCCCTGCTGATCCGGGCCAAGGCCGCCTTCCGCCGAGCGCTGCCCGACCCCGAAGGGAGGACCGATGGCTGACCCGCTCGACGCCCTGCGCCTCCCGGCGACACCCATCGCGCCCGACCCCGCCTTCCGCGACCGGCTCCGGGCCCGCATCGAGGCCGCCCTGGCCCCGCCGCCCGATCCCGACGCCCTTCCCGCCATCCGGCTCCGTCCCCAGGAGGACACCATGAGCGACACCGCGACCACGACCGGCACCGCCCTCACGCCGTATCTCTCGGTGGGCGACGCCGCCGCCGCCCTCGACTGGTACCGGGACGTCCTCGGCGCCATCGAGACCACCCGCTTCGTCGGCGACGACGGCCGGGTCGGCCATGCCGAGGTCGTCATCGGTGGGTCGAAGCTGATGCTGGCCGACGAGTACCCGGAGATCGACGTGCACGGCCCCGGCCACTACGGCGGCACGCCGGTGTCGCTCAACCTGGACGTGGCCGACGTCGACCACACGTACCGGCTCGCCGTCGAGCACGGCGCCGAGGTCGAGCGCGAGCCGTCCGACCAGTTCCACGGCAACCGCAACGCCATCGTCCGGGACCCGTGGGGGCACCGCTGGATGCTGACGCAGCCCATCGACGCCGACCGGGCCGAGGCCGCGGCCGACGCCGATCCGGGCGACTTCGGC
>DASYLG010000084.1:0-3109 GCA_036009685.1 Iamia sp.
GCGGCTTCAACGACACCGCCCACCTCGGGGGCTTCGCCCTCGACCCCGAGCCCGAGCTGCCGGAGTCCTGACCGATGCGCTTCAGCCACTGGATCTCCACCGCCCACCCGTGGGACGAGGTGCTCGACCGGGCCCGCCACGCCGAGACCACCGGATGGGACGGCCTCTGGGTCGCCGACCACTTCATGACCAACAAGGAGGGGCCGAGCGACAGCCCGATGCACGAGTGCTTCTCGCTGCTGGCCGCCCTCGCCGCCACCGTCCCCCGGGTCCGCCTCGGCTCACTGGTGGCCGGCAACACCTACCGCCACCCTGCCGTCCTGGCCAAGCAGGCCGTCACCATCGACCACATCTCGGACGGCCGGATGGTGCTCGGCCTCGGCGCCGGCTGGCAGGTCAACGAGCACGAGGCCTACGGCATCCCGCTGGGCGCGGTGAAGGAGCGGCTGGCCTGGTTCGAGGAGGCCTGCCAGGTCGTCATCGGCCTCCGCGACCAAGGGCGGACGACCGTCGCCGGCGACCGCTACCAGGTCACCGACGCGCCGCTCGAGCCCAAGCCCGTCGGCCCGCTGCCGCTGCTGATCGGGTCGAGCGGCCAGACCGTGATGGCCCGCATCGTCGCCACCTACGCCCAGGAGTGGAACACCTGGAGCACGCCCGAGCTGTGGCTCGAGAGGCGCCAGGGCTACGACCGCGCGCTCGAGAAGGCCGGCCGTGACCCGGCGACGCTGCACACCTCGACCCAGGCGCTCGTGATGGTCGGACCCGACGGGGCGGCCAAGGCCGAGGAGCTGGCCAAGGTCCGGCCCGCCATCGGCGGCACCGCCGACCAGCTCGTCGACACCATCGGCCGCTGGGCCGAGGCCGGCCTCGACGAGCTGATCGTCCCCGACTTCACCCTCGGCTCCTCGGAGCGGGCCAAGGACGCCATGGACCTCCTCATCACCGAGGTCGCACCGGCGTTCAGGTGATCAGGTGACCAGCATGACCTCGTCGCCGGCGGCCATCGGGCCGGGCTCGACGACCGTGCCGTAGACGCCGACGTCCTGGCCCAGGTCGCGCACGATGTGGCGCAGGATGGTGCGGTCCTGGGGGACGTCGTCGTCGATCTTCCGCGTGACCATGACGCAGCGGGGGCAGCCGCCCTCGATGGCCACCACGGCCCCGCCGATGCGCAGGTGGTGGCCGATCCACTCCCGCTCGGGGTGGCCGTCGGCGTCGCCGGTGTCGAGGACGAGGCTGGGCCGGAAGCGGCGCACGTCGACGTTGCTGTCGGGCAGAGCGGTCTCGAGCGAGCGCAGCGCCGAGGTCGTCATCAGCATCAGCGGGTGGACGTCGTAGTAGGTGCCGGGCGGCGACTCGAACTCGATGATCGTGTCGGGGAACTGCGACAGGTCGGGGAGGGGCTCGTCCTCCTCGCGGCCGAAGATCGACCGCAGCTCGACCATGAGGTCGTCGTGGTAGGCGGCGCCCCGCCGGTAGTGGTCGAGGTCGTCGGCCGGGCGCAGCGACTCGAGCACGACCTCGTGGTCGATGGCCGCCGAGACGCGGGCATCGACGTCCGGGTCGTCGGTGCTGACCGACGACCCGTCCGGCAGGGCGATGGCGACGGCCCCACCGTTGGCGCCGTCGCCGGAGGCGTAGCGGGCCGAGAGCTGCATGAGCCCACCCAGGACCTTGGCCCCGCGGATCCCGCCCCGGACCTGGTCCCGCACCGCCCAGGTGCGATCGCCCACGAGACCGGTCGGGGCGAGCTCGGCGGCGGGCACCGTGGTGCCCACCATCGACTTCACCGGGTACTGCCAGATCTGATCGACGCGCACGTCAGCTGGCGGCGAAGTGGTCGCGCACGTTGGCGACCGAGCGGGCCACGTTGGCCTTGTGCCGGCCCGGGTAGCCGCTCAGGCGGAGCAGGATCGGCGCCTTGGCGGTGGTCTGGTCGTAGGTCTCGGTCAGCTCGGTGTGGCCGTCGGCGGTGGGCTCCAGCTGCCAGCGCCAGCGGTGCCCGCTGAGGTGGGCCCAGGCGATGGTCGTGCCATGTGTGAACTCCTTGACCTGCGAGGTGATCTTGTAGGGCAGGCCCATCTGCTTCATGCGCATGCCGAACTTGTCGCCCTCGCCCAGCACCTCGGGTCCGACCGTCGTGCCCTTCACCGAGGTGTCGCCGCTGATGATCTGGTGGTTGGCAGGGCGCCGGATGAAGTCGAAGACCTCGGCCGGGGGAGCGGTGACGACAGTGGTGGCCGAGACGGTGTCGCGGTCCTGGTCCACCGTGACGCCTTCGGGCACATCGGGTTCAGCCATGGCCGCAGGCTACGACCTGATCGGGGCCGCGTCCCGAAGGGCGGCGAACGCTCAGGCGGCGCGGCCGACGCCCAGGCCGCCGAGCGTCGTGCCGGCCAGGTCCCGGACGTCGCGGGCCAGGTGCGCCTGGTCGGCGTAGCCGTGCTCGGCGGCCACGGTGGCCAGCCCGGCCCCCTCGCGGGCTCGGACCAGCGCCCGCTGGAGGCGCAGCACCCGGGCCAGCAGCTTGGGCCCGTAGCCGAAGGCGTCGAGCGAGCGGCGGTGGAGCTGGCGGGGGCTGAGCCCGACGGCGTGGGCGATGGCGCCGATCGCCTCGTCCCGGGCGGTCCGCCGCACGACCTCGGCGAGGAGGGGGTCGACGACCGGGTCGCACCGGCCGTGGCGGGCGGCGATCCGCTCCAGGGCGCGGGCGGGAGAGGCGGCCGCCGCCACCTCCTCCTCGAGCCGGCGCACCGTGGCCGGGTCCCAGACCTCGCCGAGGGCGACCCGCTGGTCCCGGGCCGCGTGGGCCGGGAGGCCCAGCACGCCGGGCCCCGACCCGGGGGCGAAGCGGAGCCCGGCCACCGTGACGCCGGCCGGGGCGACGGAGAGGAAGGCGGCGGTGTCGGGGCCGGCCACCATCAGGCGGTCGCCGTACCACAGCAGGTCCATGCACCCGTCGGGCAGGACCCGGACGGCCGTGCCGTCGGAGGGCGCGGTCCAGGCGATGGCGCCGAGGATGCTGGATGGCCGCTCCCGGTACACGGCCCCAGCCTGGCCCGCGGACCGACCGGTCGCACGCGGCGACGGCAGATCCGACCGCAGT
>DASYLG010000085.1:0-4470 GCA_036009685.1 Iamia sp.
GTGCCCCGCAGCGATCGCAGTGGCGCACGTCGGAGGGCATCGGACGACCCTACGAGCCCTAGCCTCGTCTCCATGGCGCACTCCCGGTCGCGGCGGCTGATGGTCCGCCGGCTCGACGGCGAGGCCTCCCACCGGGCGCCCGACCTGGTGGCGGTGGAGGAGCCGCTGGAGATCCGGGTCGACGGCCAGGTGGTCACCACCACCATGCGCACCCCGGGCGACGATCACGACCTCGCCGTCGGCTTCGCCTGGGCCGAGGGTCTGCTCGACGGGGCCCGCCTCGATGGCGTCCGCTCGTGCGGACTGGGCCTCGACGAGCGGGCCGCCTTCAACGTGGTCGACGTGGCCACCGGCGGGACGGCCCGTCCGGTCGTGCCCCGGCTCACGCCGACGACCTCGGCCTGCGGCGTGTGCGGCTCGGCCACCGTCGACGAGCTGCTCGACCGGCTGCGCCCGCTCGACGGCTGCCCGCCGGTCTCGATCGACGTGATGCTGGCGGTGGCCGAGGCCGTGCGCCCGGCCCAGGAGCTGTTCGCCGCCACCGGCGGGGTCCACGCCGCCGCCGCCTTCCGCCCCGACGGCGAGGTGGTGCTGGTGCGCGAGGACATCGGTCGGCACAACGCCGTCGACAAGGTCGTCGGCCGGCTGCGGGTCGGCGAGGCCCTGCCCGCCACCGACCTGGCCCTCTACGTCTCCGGCCGGGCCGGATTCGAGATCGTCCAGAAGGCCTGGGCCGCCGGCTTCGGCACCGTCGTCGCCGTCGGCGCTCCGACCTCCCTCGCGGTCGAGGTGGCTCGGAAGGCCCGTCTCACCCTGGCCGCCTTCCTCCGCCCCGGCGGCCTGAACCTCTACTCGCCCGACTGACGGCCACCCCGGCCGCCGCGACCAGCAGGGCCGAACCCAGCAGGGCGACGGTGCCGTTGGTCGCGCCGGCCACGGCGGCGAGGGCGAGGCCGAAGACGAGCTCGCCGGCGTTCTCGGCCTGCGACAGCATCGAGTGGACGGTGGCGCGCACCCCGCTGGCCGTCCGCCGGTTGACCAGGATCGTGCTGGCGACCCGGGTGATCGGGAAGGCGATGCCCGTCACCACCAGGGCGCCGGCGGCCGCCCAGGGTGCGCTCGGCGCGTGGGCGAACACGACCACGCCGACGACGCCGGCAGCCGCGGCGGCGACGTAGGCCCGGATGGCGACGCCGGCGCCGTCGATGCGGGCCTCGACGGCCCGCAGCGTCAGGGCCCCGGCGAGCGCGCTGGCCAGGGCGAGGGCGGCGAACCAGGCGACGGGATCGATCGTGTCGGGGAGGCCGAGGACGAGCAGACGCCGTTCCCGGAGCCGGCCGAAGCCCTCGGCCCCGCCGTTGACCAGCGCGGTCGCCACCAGGACGAGCACGATCACCCGGTCGGCGCGGGCGAGCGCCGCGCCCTGACGGAGGATCACCGTCGCCTGCGCCCGCCGCCGGCCGGCGACGACGGGGACGAAGCCGGTCTCGGGCCAGCGGGCGACCGTCGCCCCCATCGCCGCCATGGCGACCCCCGCGCCCACGATCACCACCTCCCGGTGGGTGGCCCACGCCATCACCCCGGCGACGGCGACGCCCGCCACGGCGCCGGCCAGCTCCCGGCGGGCCTGGGCCACCAGCACCCCGTCGATGCCGTCGGGGTCGTCCAGCTCGTCGGTGATCCAGGCCACGTCGGCCCCGCTCGACAGCGCCCACCCCAGGCCCCAGAGGCACTGGGCCACCACCAGGAGCGGGAAGCCGGTCACGAAGCCGGTCATCGCCATCCCCGCGCCCGTCACGACGTGGGCCAGCACGACGGCGAGGCGGCGGCTCACGGCGTCGGCCAGCACCCCGGCCGGCACCTCGGCGACGATCACCGTCGCCGCCTGGAACACCCCCACCAGCACGAGCTGGGACGCGGAGAGGCGAGCGTCGACGACGAGGTACAGGGCGGTGACGAGCCACCACCCGCGCGCCAGGGCGGCGCGGAGGAAGGCCCACCGCAGGTACGCGGCGGCCAGATCGGAGGACACGGGTCGGGCTCACTCTCGACTCGAGCGCGAAGGGACGACAGGGCACCGGCGGGATCCGCCGGTCAGCTCAGGGTTCTCGTGTGCTGGTCCGGGTCGGACTCAGGCGGTCGGGAGAGATCGCACGGTGCACCCTCTGGTGTCGCGAAGGGTCAGACCGTACCGAGGCCGGCCTGCTCCGGACGCCGGGTTTCAGTCCCGGGTGGCGAGGGTCAGGGCGAAGTCGGCATCGTCGTCGGTCCAGGTCCGGACCCGGCCGAAGGAGGACTTCTCGAGGAGGGGGGCGAGGCCCTCGATGCGGAACTTGGCGCTGATCTCGGTCTGGATGGACTCGCCGTCGGCGAACCCCATCGTCAGGTCGCAGGCGGTGACGGTGAGGACCTGGTCGCCCTCCGAGACGAGGTGCATCTCGATGCGCTCCCGGTCGGCGTCCCAGCGGGCCTCGTGGCGCCAGCGGCGGAGATCGGCGTCGGCGTCCAGCTCGCGGTTGAGCACGGCGAGGACGTTGCGGTTGAAGGCGGCGGTGACGCCGATGGGGTCGTCGTAGGCGGCGAGGAGGCGGTCGACGTCCTTGACCAGGTCGGTGCCGAGGAGGAGGCCGTCGCCGGGCTCGAGGGTGGCGGCCACCCGGCCCAGGAAGTTGCCCTGCTCGTCGGGGGTGAGGTTCCCGATGGTCCCGCCCAGGAAGACCACCAGCCGGCGGCCACCCGGGGGGATGCGGTCGAGGTCGTGGAGGAAGTCGCCCACCACGGGCACGACCTCGACGTCGGGCCGCTCGGCGGCGATGGCGGTGGCCGCCTGCTCCAGCACGAGGGCGCTCACGTCGAGCGGGCAGAACCGCCGCAGCGTGCCGGCCGCGGCGAAGGCGTCGAGCAGGAGCCGGGTCTTCTCCGAGGTGCCCGAGCCCAGCTCGACGATCGTGTCGGCGCCGGAGGCGGCGGCGATCTCGTCGGACCGGGCGGCGAGGATCGACCGCTCCCGCGCCGTCGGGTAGTACTCGGGCACGTGGGTGATGGCGTCGAAGAGGATGCTGCCCAGGTCGTCGTAGAACCACTTGGGCGAGAGCCAGCGCTGGGGTCGGTCCCGCAGGGTGCGACCGACGTTCTCGGCCATGGTCTCCGGCCCGCTCGGGGGGCTCATCCGTCGGCGGCCAGACGCACGCCGGAGAAGGCCCAGCGGGCCCGGGGCGGGAAGAAGTTGCGGTACGTGGCCCGGGCGTGGCCGGGCGGGGTGGCGCAGCTGGAGCCCCGCAGGACGACCTGCCCGCTCATGAACTTGCCGTTGTACTCGCCCACGGCGCCGGCGGGCGGGGCGTAGCCGGGGAAGCCGAGGTAGGCGCTCGAGGTCCACTGCCACACCTCGCCGAAGGCCTGGCGGACGGGGCCCCGATCGGCCTCGGTGACGCCCCGCGGGTGGGGGTCGGTGGGGGTGAAGGACGGCTCGACGTACGGCTGCTCGGCCACCGCCGCCTCCCACTCCTGCTCGGTGGGCAGCCGGGCGCCGACCCAGCGGGCGTAGGCGTCGGCCTCGTAGTGGCTGACGTGGACGACGGGCCGGTGGGGATCGACCTCGTGGCGCCCGGCGAGGGTGAACTCGTGCCAGCCGTCGCCGACCGGCTCCCAGTAGATCGGGGCCTGCCAGCCCTGGGCCTGGACCTCGGCCCAGCCGTCGGACAGCCACAGGTCGGATCGCTCGTAGCCGCCGTCGGCCATGAAGGCCATCCAGTCGCCGTTGGTGACGAGCCGGTCGGCCAGGCGGTGGGGGCGGAGGAGGACGTCGTGGCGGGGGCCCTCGTTGTCGTAGGCGAACCCGCCGCCGCCGTGGCCGACGGGCACGATGCCCCCGGGCCGGTCGACCCACCCGAGCCGACCGGGGTCGGCCGCTCGGGCCGGGGCGCCGGCGAGGTAGGCCGGGCGCAGCGGGTTGCACGAGAGGACGTGCTTGATGTCCATGAGGAGCAGCTCCTGGTGCTGCTGCTCGTGGTGGAGGCCGAGGGTGACGAGCTCGTCGACGGCCTCGCCGATGTCGGCCGAGAGCACGGCGCCCATCGAGCGGTCGACCGCCTCGCGGTAGCTGCCGACCTCGGCCGTGGTCGGCCGGGTGATCTGGCCTCGGTCGGACCGGGTGTGTCGGGCGCCGACGGTCTCGTAGTACGAGTTGAACAGGTAACCGAAGGCCTCGTGGAACGGCTGGTAGCCGGGGTGGTGGGCCTGGAGGACGAACGTCTCGAAGAACCAGGTGGTGTGGGCCCGGTGCCACTTGGTGGGGCTGACGTCGGGCATCGTCTGGACGGTCTGGTCCTCGGGCCCGAGGGGGGCGGCCAGCGTCTCGGTGAGGTCCCGGACGGCGTGGTAGCGGGAGGCGAGGGCGGCCTCCGCCGGCGGCGCCGCGGCCGCGGTGTCGGTGGTGGTCGGTGGCGGCACGGCGCCTCCTCGGTGCAG
>DASYLG010000086.1:0-4804 GCA_036009685.1 Iamia sp.
CGCGCCCCCCCCCCCGGTTGTCGCCCATGACGAACACGCAGTCGTCGGGGACCACGAAGGTGTCACGGGACGGGTCGGGCGCGAGGGTCTGGGTGCCGTCGGGCAGGTAGGGCTCGTCGAGCTTCTCGCCGTCGATGAAGACCTCGCCGTCGCGCAGCTCGACCGTCTCGCCGGGCAGGCCGATGACCCGCTTGATGAGATCCTTCACCTCTTGGCCGTCGACGGTGATCAGGGGCTCGGTGTCGGGGACCTCGAACACGATGATGTCGCCCCGCTCGGGCTCGCCCCACTGGTAGGCGAGGCGGTTCACCACCACCCGGTCCCGCCGCCCCTCGCCCATGAGCGTGGGCTCCATCGACCCCGACGGGATCCAGAACGTGGTGAACAGGAACGTCCGCACGACCAGGGCGATGACCACCGCGCCGGCGATGACGGCGACCCACTCGACCCAGGACCGGATGCGCCGGCGGCGGATGGCCTCGGGCGAGTCGTCGACGGCCTCGTCGTCGGTCTCGGGGTCGGTCTCCAAGGTCCGGTCGAACCCGCCGGACCTCTTGTCCAGGTCGACCCGGGTGCCGACCGGCCCCCCGGCCCCGGACTCGGCCCCGGACTCGTCGCCAGGGCCGTCGGTGTCGGGGGTCTCGTCAGCCTGGGTCACGACGGGAGACGCTACTCCTCGACTGTCGCCATGCCGTAGCGCGCCAGCACGCGCCGGGCGGCGGCTGGGGCCGGGTCGCCCGGACCCAGCGGTGGGTCGGCCGAGACGACCGTCGCCTCCGGCCCGAGCCGCAGGAGGAGGCGCTCGGCCCACAGCGGCGACACCACGGCGAGGGTCACGCGGAGGCGCCCGCCACCCCGCTCCTCCACCACCTCGGCCGGATGGCTCTCGACCACCCAGCGGGCCGCCGGCTCCAGGTCGAGGACGAGCCGGGGGGTGTCGGCGTCGGGACGGAGGGCCGACGCCTGCGGCGGATCGACCGGCGGAGCCACCTCCTCGTCGAGCACCCGGGCGTCGACGATGCGGTCGACCCGGAACGAGCGCTCGGCGCCGGCCGTGCGGCAGTGGCCGTTGAGGTACCAGCCGCCCCGATCCCGGAACAACGTCCAGGGCTCGACGACCCGTCGGGTGAGGACGTCGGTGTCGGCCTTGCGGTGCTCGATCTCGACCGCCCGGTGCTGGTCGACCGCCTGCTGGAGCGACGTCACGACGTCGGCGTCGCCCAGCCCCAGATCGATGTCGAGCTGGTCGTGGACGTCGATCTCGAGCAGGTCGGCCAGCTTGGCCACGGCCCGGGTGAGGGCGGCATCGGGCTCGCCGGGCGCCCCCCGGCCAGCGGCGCCCGCCACCACGAGCGCCAGCGCCTCGGCCGGGGTCAGCCGGAGCGGACGATCGAAGGCGTGGAGGTGGACGAAGACGTGATCGCCCTCGACGTACATCTCCACCGGCATCTCGAGGAACTCGTCGCTGTCGGCACCGATCATGGTGGCCAGCTCGAGGTCGGCGAGCAGCGTGGCCTCGGTGACTTCGAACCGTGCGGCCGCCTCGGCCAGGGTCGGGCCGTCGTGCTCGGCGATCCACAGCAGCTCGGACAGGACCCGGTGCATCCGCCCGGCGGCGGTGATGCGGGGTGCGGGGCTCATCGATGCACCGTCACGCCCGGTCCCGCTCGACGATGGTGGTGAGCCACCGGACGACGTCGGCGCGCACGGCGGGGGGCGACAGGACCTCGGCGTCCTCGCCGAAGCCGAGCACGAAGGTGCGCAGGGCGGGGACCATCCGGACGTCGAGGGCCAGCTCCAGCGTCCCGTCGGCCTGGAGCGACGCCCGCCCCCGGGGCGCGGCCCGGCGCGCCGCCTCGGCCCGCTCGGGCGCGAACCGGATGCGGACCTCCTCGGCGGGGCCGTCGCCGAGGGCCCAGGGCTCGTCGAGCTGGTCGTCGACCGGGCCCCGGACCCGGGCCGGGAAGGCGTCGCGCTCCCCCACCACGACGTCCCCCTGGATCCGGTCGAGCCGGAACAGGCGCTCGTCGTCGCGGCGGGTGTCGAAGGCGCTCAGGTACCAGCGGCCCCGGGCGAAGCGCAGCCGCTCCGGGTGCACCACCCGCTCCTCGTCCCGGTAGGTGAAGGTGGCGGTGCGGCGCTCGACGACGGCCTGGAACAGCGCCACCACGGCGGCGTCGGCCGGCAGCTCGGTGCGGGGCGCCCCCGACCTGCCCGACGCCGCCCCGGTGTCGCCGGCGCCGATCGCGGCCGTGGCCCGCCGTGGGTCGATGCCCGACAGGCGGACGGCCGAGGCGGCGACGGCCACCGCCCGTCGCTCGTCGGCGGTGAGGCCTGGGTCGCGGAGGTAGGCGTCGGCGGGACGGAGGCGGTAGCCCTCCTGGGGCGGATCGGCCCCGGGGACGGGCTCGGCCCGGATCGGGTGGCCGAGGAGGTCGCCCAGCTCGGACTTGTCGCGCTCGAAGGCCCGCCGGAAGGCGATCGGGTCCTCGCTGTAGCCCGGCACGCGCGCCCGGATCTGGTGCGACGTGATCGGAGAGTGCGTGTCGAGCAGCACCTGGAGCAGCGTCATCAGCCGCTCGACCTTCTCCGTGGACACGGCCGGATGCTACGGGCCCGGGTGCTCAGACCAGCGCCGCGGCGTGGGCCGCGGCGGCGGCCGCCACGCGGAAGAACAGGGGGTCGTCGTCGGGGCCCCGGCCCATGGTGGTGATGCGCAGTCCGGCGGTGTCGAGCACGGCGGCCACCTCCGGCGGATCGGCGACGACGATCGAGTGGCGGTCGGCGACGTCCACCGGGGGTAGCCCCGGCGGGACGGGGACCTCGATCCCCGAGCGGGTGGCGTCGAGAACGGTGAGGCTGTGGTGACTGATGCCCTGGTGCCGATCCCGGGCGTCGCCGTCGGAGGCTCGCACGCACATCACCGGACGGCCCCCCAGCCAGCCCGTGCTGTCGAGGATCGTGGCCTGGTCGAGCCCGGTGAAGCCCAGCCGGGATCCGGTGCCGACCACCCCCGGGCCCATGCCGGCGACGACGACATCGGCCTCGAGACCGTGCTGGGCGACGGCGAGGCCGGAGGGGATCGTCACGGCCTCGAGATCGCCGCCGAAGGCGTGCCCGGTGGTGACCGAGCCGACCAGGAGGCCGCGGTCGCGGAGCTGCACGACCAGGTCGGAGAGGGCCAGTGGCAGGGCACCGCCGTCGGTCATGACGTAGGCCACCCGCAGGTCCGGGCGCAGGTGGCCGAGCACGGCCGCCACCACACCCACCTGGCTGTGCAGGGAGCACGCCACCACCGGCACGCCGGCCAGGCTGCCGTCGCCCGCGCCGTCGCGCTCCTCGGCCACCTCCATCTCGTGCTGGATGCTGGTGTAGCGGGCCTTCATGATGTGGCCGCCGCCGCTCGCCGACCACGAGGTGCGGGCCAGGTTCCAGTGCACGACGTGCCAGCCGCCGGTGCCGAGGCCCAGATCGACCGCCGTCGTGTTCACCACCACGTCGTCGCCCACCGCCACCGGCCCGGTGACGTCGGTGAGCGCATAGGCCCGCTCCTCCCCCGCGTCGGACGTCACCCGCACGCGGGTGAGGCCGGGCCGCTCGACGATGATCTCGGTGACCGTGACGGTCCGGAACGCCGGCACGTGCTACAGGGAGGCGATCAGGCGCTCGACGCGGTCGTCGTGGGCCTTGAACGGGTCCTTGCAGAGCACGGTGCGCTGGGCCTGGTCGTTGAGCTTCAGGTGCACCCAGTCGACCGTGTAGTCCCGCCGCTTCTCCTTGGCCTTGCGGATGAACTCGCCCCGCAGCCGGGCCCGGGTGGTCTGGGGCGGCTCGTCGATGGCCTTCTCGATCTCGGCGTCGGTGCAGGTGCGCTCGACCAGGCCCCGGGCCTGCATCCGGTAGAAGAGGCCCCGGTCGCGGGAGATGTCGTGGTACTGGAGGTCGACGAGGGCGACCCGGGGGTGCGACAGGGGCAGGTCGTGGCGCTCGCGGTACGCCTCGATCAGGCGGTGCTTGATGACCCAGTCGACCTCGCGGTCGAGCGTGAAGGGGTCGGACTCGATGCCCTTCAGGCAGTGCTCCCACATCTCCAGCGCCCGCTGCTCGAAGGGCTGGAGGTCGTGGCTCTGGGCGTAGCGGAGGGCCCGGTTGAGGTACTCGGCCTGGATGTCGAGGGCGCTCACCTCGCGCCCGTTGGCCAGCTTCACCAGCGCCCGGCAGGTGAGGTCGTGGCTGATCTCGCGGATGGCGCGGATCGGGTTCTCCAGCGTCATGTCCCGCAGGACCACCGACGGGTCCTCGAGCATCCGCAACATGATCGACGCCGCCCCCACCTTGAGGAAGGTGGCGTACTCGCTCATGTTGGAGTCGCCCACGATGACGTGGAGGCGCCGGTAGCGCTCGGCGTCGGCGTGGGGCTCGTCGCGGGTGTTGATGATGGGCCGGCTGCGGGTGGTGGCCGAGCTGACGCCCTCCCAGATGTGCTCGGCCCGCTGGCTGATCGAGTACTGGGCCCCCCGGCTGGTGTGCATCACCTTGCCGGCACCGGCGTAGATCTGCCGGCTGACCAGGAACGGGATGAGGACCTCGGCGTAGTGGCTGAAGTCGTCGCGCCGGCTGGTGAGGTAGTTCTCGTGGCAGCCGTAGCTGTTGCCGGCCGAGTCGGTGTTGTTCTTGAACAGGTAGATGACGCCGCGGATGCCCTCCTCCCGGAGGCGCTGCTCGGCGCTCGCCAGCAGCTGCTCGAGGATGCGCTCGCCGGCCTTGTCGTGGACCACGACGTCGTGGACCGAGTCGCACTCGG
>DASYLG010000087.1:0-5105 GCA_036009685.1 Iamia sp.
GCGCCAGCCCCGTCCGCCGACATCCGGCGGGGGTGGCGGGGCCGGGTCGGCGGTCGTGGCTCGGTCGGTGGGGGCGACGGCGGCGGAGGGGACGGTTCCTGGTGATCGGATCGATGCGGGCTCGACACGGGGCGCTCGGCATCCTCGTCCTGGTGCTGGCCGGGCTGGCCTTCGGCGGCTGCCTGGGCCCCGCCGTGGGCGACGAGCGGATCACCAGCTACGACGTCGTGGCCCTCATCCGCGAGGACCGGACCGTCGCCGTGCGCGAGGTCATCGACTGGGACTTCGGTCCCGAGGAGAAGCACGGCATCTTCCGGACCATCCCGTCGACCGGCGGGACGCCGACCGACGTCGAGGTGTCGTCGCCCGATGCCCCCGATGCCTTCACGACGACCTCGGTGGCCGGCGACACCGAGATCAAGATCGGCGACGCCGGCCGCAAGATCACCGGCCGCCACCGCTACGTGATCTCCTACGTCCTGCCCGCCACCGTCGAGGGCGATCGCTTCAACTTCGACGCCATCGGCGACCAGTGGCCGGTCGCCAGCGAGCACGTCACCGTGACCGTCGTCGGTGCCGACCTGCTGTCGACCGCGTGCTTCATGGGCACGTACGGCTCGACCGAGCGGTGCCCGATCGACGCCGCCGGCGACACCTACCGCACCGAGGTCGACGATCTCGACGCCCACGAGGGCGTCACCGTGGCCGGCGACATCGTGGCCGTGCGATCCGCCGGGCTGCCGGACGTGGCGTCGTTCGAGGACCGGGACGCCTCGGCCCGGCTGCGCTGGGCCGCCATCGTCGCCGGGCTGGGCCTGGTGGTGGCGGCGGCCGTCTACCTCGTCTGCCGCTGGGTGGGGCGCAACGAGGTCGCCGGGGGCGGGGCCACCGACGCCGCCTTCGCCTACGGCGCCGAGGAGTTCGGGCCCGAGCACGCCGTCCCCACCGACGTGCCCCCGGACCTGCCCAGCGGCAGCCGGCTGGTGGCCGACACCCGCATGGGCGAGCTGGCCGGCATCGAGTTCGTGCCGCCCGGCGGCGTCGAGCCGTGGCAGGCCGCGGTGGTGCTGCGGGAGAAGATCGACGACCGCACCGTCGGCGCCTGGTTCGCCAGCCTGGCGGCCCACGACATCGTGACCATCGAGAGCCGGGGCGGGGGCGTGCTCAGCACCGGGCCGGCGGCCGACGAGGCCGACCCCGTGACGGCGCCGATCCTCAACCGCGCCTTCGGCTCGCGCACCCTGATCGAGCTGGGCACCTACGACCCGCTGTTCTCGAACGCCTGGGCGGAGGCGGGCCGGGCCATCGACACCTGGACGCTGTCCTCGGGGGTGTTCCGACGCCGGCCGCCCCGGTTCGGAGCCGGCTCGTCGGGCGGCGTCCGGCCCCCGTGGGCCTGCCTGGCGCCGGCCGCCTTCCTCGTCTTCGCCGGCGGCGGGAGCCTGGCCGCCGGGCTCACGAGCGCCTTCGCCGCCGTGGCCCTCACCATCGTGGTGGTCGGCGGGGCGGCCATGTGGGCCTACTCCCGTCTGACCCGGGGCCTGACCGCCCGGGGCTCGGCCATCGCCCTCCGGGCCGAGTCGTTCCGCCGCTTCCTCCACGACAGCGAGGCCCAGCACGTCGAGTGGGCCTGGCAGAACGGCCTCCTCCGCGAGTACTCGGCCTGGGCCGTGGCCCTCGGTGAGGCCGACGCCTGGAACAGCGCCCTGTCCGCCGCGTCGGTCCCCCCGGTCGAGGTCACCTCGAGCACCGGCGTCCTCTATCCCGCCATCTACGCCTCGTCGTTCTCGTCGACCACCACCGCTCCCCCCGCCCCCTCCTCCGGCAGCTTCTCCGGCAGCGGCTCCAGCAGCGGCTTCTCCGGCGGCGGCTTCAGCGGTGGCGGCGGAGGAGGCGGAGGCGGCGGCAGCTGGTAGTCGCGCGCCAGCAGCGCGAGGTCTGAGCGATTGCCCACCGTGACGGTGGTGAATCGCTCAAAGCTCGCGGGGGTCGGTGTTGGCTTGGCGGTCGAGCCAGCCGAGGAGGACGGCGACGGCGCGGGGGTCGTGGCGGAGCTGGTGGCCGGCGCCGCCGATGATGCGCAGCTCGGCGGCGCCGTGGGAGTCGGCCAGGAAGCGGGCGTCGAACTGGGGCACGGCCTCGTCGTCGGCCCCATGGACCAGCAGCAGGGGGCGGGGGGCGAGCTTGCCGGCCACGGCGACGGGGCGGATCTCGCGCAGCTCGCGGGTCCACAGCTCGGGCTGGCGGGGGAAGCCGGGGGTGGAGATGATGCCGACGTCGCGGGCGTGCTGGAGCAGGCGGCGGGGGTGGCTGGCCCAGTCGTCGAAGTCGGCCGGGGCGGCCAGGGCAGCGACGCCGATGACGTCCGGGTCGGCGGCCCCGGCGCAGATCGCCAGCCCGCCGCCGGTGCCGAAGCCGGCCAGCCAGGTGCGCTCGACCTCGGGCTGGGTCCGCAGCTCGGCCAGCCCGGCGGCGATGTCGGAGCGCCAGCCCCCGAGGGAGAAGTCGCCCTCCGAGCCGCCCGCGCCCCGCAGCCGCAGGGCCAGGACGATCCACCCGAGCGTGGTGGCGATGCGGTCGGCCAGCTCGGGCAGGTCCTTGCCGGCGTCGGCCGCGCCGGCGGTGACCGGGGGCAGGCCGTGGGTCAGGACCAGGCCGGGGCGGCTGGCGGTGCTGGTCCGGGCGCGGGGTCGGGCCAGGTGGCCGACGAGCGTGAGCGGGCCGTTGCGGACCGGGTGGTCATCGACCGCCACCCCCGCTCAGCCCTCGGCGTCGATGTCGACCTCGGCGCGCTGGTGGGCGCGGGTGTCGGGGCACCGACAGAGGCGGTAGCCGCGGTTGCGGGCCTCGGCCAAGGTGTCGGGACCGAAGGCCAGGTACGTCCGCGCCTCCATCAGCTCGCCGACGACGTCGGGCTCGCAGTGGTCGAGGTCGTGGACCCGCTGGTCGCGCTTGTCGCCGACCCAGCGGTTGTGCTCGAACCGGGTGGGACGCTCCATGGCGCCGAGGATACGGCGGCGATCGAACCGGGCCGAAACCGCAGGCCCCGGGGGTCCGGCGGGGAGCGTCGGATGGCGAATCCTGACCAATCCGGTGCATCATCACGAGATGCTGGCGATCCACTGGTTCCTCCCCACCGGCGGCGACTCGCGGGAGGTCGCCGCCTCCGGGCCCGACGACCACCGCCGCGAGCCCGACCACGCCTACCTGGCGCAGGTCGCCCGGGCCGCCGACCAGCTCGGCTTCGAGGCCGCCCTCACCCCGTGCGGCACCGCCTGCGAGGACGCCTGGATCTCGACCGCCACGCTGGTGCCCGTCACCGAGCGGCTCAAGTTCCTCGTGGCCTTCCGCCCCGGCCTCCTGTCCCCCACCCTCGCTGCCCAGATGGCCTCGACCTACCAGCGCCTGTCCGGCGGGCGGGTCCAGCTCAACATCGTGATCGGGGCCGAGGACGCCGAGTCGGCCCGCTTCGGCCCCCGCATCGACAAGGCCACCCGCTACGCCCGGGCCGCCGAGTTCCTCGAGATCGTCCGGGGCGCGTGGAGCGGCGAGCCGTTCACCTTCAACGGCGAGTTCTACGAGGTCACCGACGCCACCACCCGGGCGGTGCCCACCCCCCAGCCCGAGATCTACTTCGGCGGGGCGTCACCCGAGGCCGAGGAGGTCGCCGCCCGCTGGGCCGACGTCTACCTGGCGTGGGGCGAGCCCCCGGCCATGGTGGGCGAGCGGGTCGAGCGCATGCGGGCCAAGGCCGCGGCCCACGAGCGGACGCTGCGCTACGGCATCCGCTTCCACGTCATCACCCGACCCACCGCCGACGAGGCGTGGGCCGCCGCCGAGCGGCTGCTGGCCGGCATCTCGCCCGAGGCCATCGCCACCGCCCAGGCCGACTTCGCCGCCACCGCGTCCGAGGGCCAGCGCCGCATGGCCAAGCTCCACCAGGGCCTCGACCCCACCGACGTCCGGGGCCTGGAGGTCCACCCCAACGTCTGGTCCGGCGTCGGGCTGGTGCGGGGCGGGGCCGGCACCACGCTCGTCGGCAGCCACACCGAGGTCGCCGACCGGATCGAGGAGTACGCCTCGGTCGGCTTCGAGGAGTTCATCCTCTCCGGCTACCCCCACCTGGAGGAGGCCTACTGGTGTGGCGAGGGCCTCCTGCCCGAGCTGCGCCGCCGTGGCCTCGTCCCCGCGCTCCCCGGAGGGGCCGGCGAGGCCACCTTCAGCACCTTCCGCTAGCCACTCGTCGTCTATTAGGGTCACCTATCACTAGGAGATAGACGACCTGAAGGGCGAGCGCCATGACGACGACCGAGGTGCCGCCGCCGGCGGTCCCCGACGACGAGGTGGTCGAGGGCCCGACCCTGACCCACGCCGCCGACATCGAGCGACGCATCGGCCGCGGCAAGCGCCTCTCCAAGCGCATCCGGCGCCTGATCGTGCTGCTCCACCGCTGGGTGTCGTTCGCCCTCCTGGCGTGGGTCGTCGTCATCTCGCTCACCGGCGCCTGGCTCGTCTTCGGGCCGGCGTTCGACTCGTGGCTCCACCGCGACCGCTTCGCCACCACGTCGGGCGACGTGGGACCGGCGGCCGCCCTCGCCGCCGTGACCGACGACGAGCTACCGCAGGCCGGCGAGGGGGCGTACGTCTACTCGACCGTGCTCCCGCGCAACGGACGCGGCGTCTACCAGGTCAACGTGGCCGTGCCGCTCGACGCCGAGGGTCTCGAGGAGCGCTACCTCACGTACTTCGTCGACCCGGGCGGCGGCGGGGTCAACGGCGTGCAGGACGAGGAGGAGGGCTTCAGCCACTGGATGCTGCGGGGCCACGAGGCGCTGTGGCAGGACCACGGCGTCCTCAACGTGTTCCACCCCGACGACGGGTGGTGCCGGCCCGACGGCGACGGCGCCGAGCCCGGCGGCCCCAAGGGCGTGGTGTGCGACGTCATCCCCGACGGTCTCGACCTGATCGGCTGGTTCGCCGTCGGGTTCTTCTTCATCCTCACCAGCGGCTTCTACCTCTGGTACTGGCCCAACGTCCGCCGGTGGGCCACCGCCCTGGTGATCAAGCGGGGCCGGGGGCGGTTCCAGTTCCACCTGTCGCTCCAC
>DASYLG010000088.1:0-5925 GCA_036009685.1 Iamia sp.
CTGCGGTTGTGGGCCATGGGATCAGGGACGTTCGCCGTGGCGGTGCCGCGTCCCAACCCGACACCTATGGGTGACGTGACACCACCCGTCTGAGCTATCCGTCGGCTACGCCGGCCCATCCTTGAGGGCAGAGGCCAGGTCGCCGCCGACCCGCTCGCGCAGGGCGACGCCCGCCCGCATCCGCTCGCGGTGCTGGGCGATGGGCTTGTCGCCCTGGGGGACGGGGTGCTCGGCCAGGAATCCCTCGATGGCGTGGGCCTGGCCCGGATCGGTCACGGTGCGGATCCCGTCGAGCATCCGGCTGATGCTGTTGGACGGGAAGCGGGCCAGGGCCTCGTCCCAGTGCCGGGCCAGGAAGTCCCACGTGCGAGTGGACTGGGCCCGGTTGGCGATCGACCGGCGGATGACGAAGGGGGCGTCCTGGGTGCGCACGTCGTCGGTGAGGCACATGGCCAGGAAGGCGTCGGCCTCGGCGTCGCCGGGGAAGTCGGCTAGGACGCCGAGGTACCGGAGCCGCTCCTGGGGGGTGGCGCCGGTGGCGGAGCGCTGCCGGAAGGCGGCGAAGCGGTCGGGTCCACCCTCGGCGGCCAGGACCTTGAGGGCGGCGTCGAACAGGTCGGTGTCGACGTGGTCGCCGGCGTCGGCCCGGTCGAGCAGCGCCTGGGCCCGCTGGCGGGTCTCGGGATCGGCACCGGTGGTGCCCAGGGCGGTGGTGAGGGCGGCGCGCAGGGCGGCGGTGCGCGCCGGTTCGCCGGGCACGGGGTCGAGGCCGACCCGGCGCAGAGCCGGTCCGGCGAAGGCCCGCACCCAGGCCTGCAGGTCGGGGCGGATGTCGTCGCCGACGACGCGGTCGAGGGCGGCGATCACGCCGAGCACCCGCTGCCACACCGACAGGTCGGTCTCGTCGGCGTACCGGCGGAGCAGGTCGAGGACCTCGACGACGCCGATCGAGCCGGCCATGAGCGAGGCCCAGGCGTCGTCGACCAGGCCGTAGCGCTCGAGGGGGGTGATGCCGGGGGCGCGGGCGGCGGCGGCCAGCCCGGCGGCGTCGTAGCGCACCCGGAAGAAGCCGGACCCGCCGCTGTTGGCCAGCACCCACGCCGGGGGGCGGCTCAGGGCGATCTCGGCCGCCGGCCCCTCGACCAGCACCCGCTCGAGCTGGGCGCTGGATGCGGTGGCGCTCCCCTCGGGCGCCCAGCGCACGAGCACGGGCACGGCCCACTCGGTGGCGTCGGACTCGGGGCCCTCGCCGGAGTCGTAGAGGAAGCGCTGCTGGGCCAGGCGCAGCGTGGCGCCCTCGCCGTCGGGCTCGACGGTGACAGCCACCTCGGGGTGGCCGCCCTGGAAGATCCAGCTGTCCATGATCCGGCGCACCGGCTCGCCCGTGGCCTCCTCGATGGCGTCCCACAGGTCGGTCGTCACCGTGTTCCCGTGGGCGTGCCGGCCGATGTAGAGCCGGATGCCGGCGCGGAAGCGGTCCTCGCCCAGGTACTGCTCGAGCATGCGGACGACGGCCGCGCCCTTCTCGTAGGTGAGGACGTCGAACATCCCCTCGGCGTCAGCCGGCGAGACGACCTCGAACTCGATGGGCCGGGTGGTGGTGAGGGCGTCGGTGTCGTAGGCCGCGGTGCGGGAGATGCCGAAGTCCGTCCAGCGGTCCCACTCGGGCCGGAAGGCGTCGGTGCAGCGCATCTCCATGAAGGTGGCGAAGGCCTCGTTGAGCCAGATCCCCTCCCACCAGCGCATCGTCACGAGGTCGCCGAACCACATGTGGGCGATCTCGTGGTGGATCACGTCGGCGACGCGCTGGAGCTCGGCCTGGGTCGAACGCTCGGGGTCGACGATCAGGAGGGCGTCGCGGAAGGTGACGCAGCCCAGGTTCTCCATGGCCCCGAAGGCGAAGTCGGGCACGGCCACCAGGTCGAGCTTGTCGGCCGGATAGGGCACGCCGAAGTACTCGGTGAAGTGCCGAAGGGCGAAGGCGCCGGACTCGAGGGCGAAGGCGGTGAGGTCGCCCTGGCCGGCCCGGTGGATGATCCGGAGCGGGACGCCGTCGACGTCGACCGGGTCGGTGGCCTCCAGCGGGCCGACGATGAAGGCCACCAGGTAGGTCGACATCAGCATCGACTCGGCGAAGCGGACCCGCCGCCGGCCCCCGTCGATCGCCTCCGACGAGACCTCGGCCGCGTTGCTGACGGCGAAGAGGTCCTCGGGCACGTCGAGGGTGGTGACGAAGGTGGCCTTCAGGTCGGGCTCGTCCCAGCACGGGAAGGCCCGGCGGGCATCGGTGGCCTCGAACTGGGTGGTGGCGATGACCCGCTCGGTGCCGTCGTCGTCGACGAAGGTCGACCGGTAGAACCCCCGCAGCTTGTCGTTGAGGACGCCGCGGAACGCCAGGTGCACCGTCGCCGCGCCGGGGGCGAGGGGCTCGCCGTCGAGGGTCAGGGTGGCTCGCTCGAGGTCGGGGTCGAGGGTGACGCTGACGGGGCGGCGGGTGCCGTCGCCGTCGATCCACGCCTCGTCGACCTCGAGCTCGATGGCGTTGAGGACGACCTCGGCGACCGGCTCGACCACGTCGACCTCCACCGCCACCGTCCCCGAGAACGTGGCGGCCTCCAGGTCGGGCACCAGCCGCAGGTCGTAACGGCGGGGGAGGACGGTGCGGGGCAGACGGTAGGGGTGGGTCTCGGGCACCGTTCGACCCTACCGGGACCCTCCGAGGGCTGCGGCCGGGGCGGTGGGGCCTCAGCCGGGCGGGGGGACGTCGAGCTCGGCGAGGGCGCTGAACTCGTCGGCCTCGTCGAGCACCGGGGTGTGGTCGACCTGGGCGAGGAGCTCCCGCCACTCGGCGGTCGACGCCGGGGCGAGCAAGTTGACGAGGAGCCGGGCGTCGTCACTGATCTCACCGATGCCGGCGCGGCGGATCGCCGCCGGGTCGCCGGGCGCCAGTCGCGCCCAGAGGTCGACGTCGACGCCGGGCGCGACGATCCCGTACCGGAGCGACCAGGGCGCCGTCGCGTAGGTGGCGGCCCTGAGGACCAGGTCCGGCGCGTGCTCCGGCGGGGTGCTCGTGCCGACGTCGGCCCGGGGCCGGTACGCCCCCGCACCGCCGGGCACCAGGACGTAGGCCAGCTGGTTGCCGTCCGCCGTGGTCAGCTCGACCTCGACCTGGGTCCGCGGCCGGGGCGGCTCCGTCCAGGTCTCGTCGAAGGTGAACCCGGTGGGGGCCACGTCCACCGAGCCGGCGGTGGCGATGGCCCGGGCGGCGGCGACCAGCTCCTCGATCTGGAGCCCGGAGCCCTCGAGCGTCCACGGCACCCCGTCGATCTGCCAGGAGATCAGGTGGTCCGAGCCGACGAGGCTCTCGGCGAACGACCCCGTCACCGAGCCGAGGTCGACGTCCACGGGCGCGGCCCGGTCCGGGAAGCGGATGACCTCGCCGCCGGGCCCGCTGACGAGGTCGGGAGGCACGCACCGACCGATCGTCACGGTGATGGCGGCGTTCGGGCTGGAGTCCGGCCGCAGCCAGCGGATGCCCCGGGCCGGCTCCTCCCCCGGCCCGGGGCACCGCGTCTCGTCGGGCCGGACCGCGCTCACCGAGGTGATGGTCCAGCCGGCGGGCAGGTCCTGGGGCACGAACCACCCCGGGGGGGCGGCGGCGGCCCCGCCGACCTGCGTGAACCGTCCCTCCGACTCGGGTCGGGTCGCCACGACCAGGGCTCCGATCAGGGCCAGCACCAGCACGGCCGCGGCGGCGGCCACGAGGGCCGGGGTCCTCCGGGGGCGGGAGGCCGACCGGGTCGGGGCGAGCCCCTCGGCGCCCTCGTCGAGGACACGGGCCCGGATCGTCTCCCAGGCGGGGGCGACGGGGGCCGAGGCGGCGGCGGCGAGGGTGGCCCGCAGGCGGGCCTCCCCGGCGTGGGCGGTGGCGAGGTCACCGGCCATCGTCGAGCACCTCCTCGAGCGAGGCCAGGCCCCGGTGGATCAGCGAGCGGACCGTCGCCGGCCGGGCGCCGAGGACGGTGGCGATGTCCTCGGTCGACAGGTCGGCCCAGAAGCGGAGGACGATGGCGACGCGGCGCCGCTCGGGCAGCTGCTGCACGGCCTGCCACACCACGTCGAGGTCGGCGGGGAGAGGCGGCGGCGGCGAGGTGAGGGGTGGCGGCTCCGGGTTGCGCTGCACCGTGCGTCGCCGGCGCCCGTGGTCGCGACACAGGTTGACGAGGGCGGTGCGGAGGTAGGCGGAGGGGCTGTCGGTGTCGGCGACGCGCTCGGCCACCCGGACGAACGCCTCCTGGGCCAGCTCCTCGGCCCGGTGGTGGTCACCGACGAGCAGGCGGGCCAGGCGGACCGATGCGGCGTACTGGTCCCGGTAGAGCTGTTCGCGCACGGCGCGGGGGTCGGCCGACCCCCTCACCGCACTCGTCGGTTCCCGCCGGGAACCCCCAGGCGCGGACGCCATGGGTCCCACACCATCACTCGACGTCCGGGGCCGCCGGTTCGTTGCACCCCTCCGAGATGTTTTTCGAGCTACCAGCCGCGATAGGTGGGATCGCGGCGTTCGACGAAGGCGGCGATGCCCTCCTGGGCGTCGGTCGTGTGCATGGTCAGCTCCTGGGCCACGGCCTCGTCGGCGAAGGCGCCGGCCCGGTCCGTCTCCAGCGACCGGTTGACCAGGGCCTTGGTCAGGGCGAGGGCCCGGGTGGGGCCGGCGGCCAGGCGGGCGGCCCACTCGGCCGCGGTGGCCTCCAGCTCGGCGGCCGGCACCACCCGGTTCACCAGACCGATGCGCTCGGCGTCGGCGGCGGGCAGCTTGTCGCCGAAGAACATCAGCTCCTTGGCCTTCTGCGGGCCCACGAGCCGGGGGAGCAGGTAGGCGCCGCCGCCGTCGGGCACGATCCCCCGGCGCACGAAGACCTCGATGAAGCTGGCGGTGTCGGCCGCCAGGACCAGGTCGCAGGCGAAGGCGAGGTGGGCGCCGATGCCGGCGGCGGTGCCGTTGACGGCGGCGATCACGGGCACCTCGCAGTCGAGCACGGCGGCCACGAGCCGCTGGGCGCCGTCCCGGATGGTGCGGCTGATGTCACCCACGGACCGCTCGGGGGCGCCCTCGGGCCGGGGCGGGGGCGTCCGCGAGGCCCGCAGGTCGGCGCCGGAGCAGAAGGCCTTGCCGGTGGCGGTCAGGACCACGGCCCGGACGGCCAGGTCGCTCGACGCCGCGGCCAGCAGCTCGATGACCCTGTCGCGCTGGTCGGAGGTGATGGCGTTGCCCACCTCGGGCCGGTTCAGGGTGATCCAGGCCACCCCGCCCTCGCTCCGGTGCTGCACCTGCTCGTCGAGGGGGCGATCGTCGGCCATCGCTGCAGCGTAGAAGCGACCTGATGCCTCGTCAGATCCATCCGGGGCCGGGACCCGGCACTACGGTCGCCGGCCGTGGTCGACGTGGTCCCGGCTCCGGCCAAGCTGACGCTGGCGCTGCGGGTGACGGGTGTCCGCCCCGACGGCCTCCACCTCGTCGACGCCGTCATGGTGACGCTCGACCTGGCCGACACCCTCACGTTCGGGCCCGGCGACGGGCTGACCGTCGAGGAGACCGGTCGCGGCCTGCCCGTGCCCGCCACCGACGACAACCTGGTCCGGCGGGCCCTGCGGGCCGTCGGCCGGACGGCGGACGTCCACCTGGCCAAGCGGATCCCGGCGGGCGGGGGCCTGGGCGGGGGCTCGGCCGACGCCGCCGCCGTCCTCCGCTGGGCCGGCCGGGCCGACGAGGTGGCGCTGGCCGCGACCCTCGGCGCCGACGTGCCCTTCTGCCTGCGGGGCGGGCGGGCCCGGGTGACCGGCATCGGCGAGGTCCTGGCCCCCGAGCCCCACCAGGACGCCACCTACACCCTGGTCGTGCCGCCCTTCGGCTGCTCGACCCCGGCG
>DASYLG010000089.1:0-3212 GCA_036009685.1 Iamia sp.
GACCACCCCGCGGGGGCGTACCGGTCCCCTTCGCCGGTCCGCCACCGCAGAGGTCCACCCCATGATCCTCTTCCTCCTCCGCCGTCTCGCCATCGGGCTCGTCGTCATCTTCCTGGTGTCGACGGCGGTCTTCCTCGTCACCCGGGTCGTCACCAGCCCGGAGAAGGCGTACCTGCCGATCGACGCATCGGTCGAGCAGCGGGAGGCCGTCCGGGCCGACCTCGGCCTCGACAAGCCACTCGGCGAGCAGTACGGCGTCTTCCTCGGTGACCTGGTCCAGGGCGACCTCGGCGACTCCTACTGGCAGCCGGGCAAGAGCACGCTCACGCTGGTGCTCGACCGCTTGCCGAGCACGCTGCTGCTCAACTCGGTGGCGATCGTGCTGGCCCTGCTGATCGCCGTGCCGCTCGGGATCATCGCCGCCCTCAAGGCCGGTGGGGTGGTCGACCGGGTGGCGACGACCGTGTCGCTGCTGGGCCTGAGCGCACCGCAGTTCTGGCTCGGCTTCCTGCTGATCCTGCTGTTCGGCGTGAACCTCCAGTGGTTCCCGACGTCGGGGGCCGACCGGCCGTCGTCGATCGTCCTGCCGGCCCTGGCCCTGGCGCTCCCGACCGCCGGGAAGATCGCCCAGATGATGCGGAGCACGATGATCGACGAGCTGGGCCGGCCCTACATGCTCACGGCCGAGTCGAAGGGCATGGGCCAGACCTACCGGCTCGTGCGTCACGCCCTGCGCAACTGCGCGGTGCCGGTGCTGACGCAGAGCAGCTTCGAGTACGCCCGGATGCTCGCCGGGTTCACCGTGGTGGTGGAGACGGTGTTCGCCTGGCCCGGCGTCGGGTCGATGACGGTCAACGCCCTCGAGCAGCAGGACCTGATGCTGCTGCAGGCCATCGTCATCGTCATCGCCACGCTGATCGTCCTGGTCAACGTGATCACCGACATCCTCTACTCCGTCGTCGACCCCCGGATCGAGGTGGCCTGATGGCCCACGTCCTCCGTGCCGCGGCGGCGCCCGACGCCCCCCTCGAGCTGCCCCCGGACGTGCCGCCCGAGGTCGAGGCGGCCGTGGGCGACGACCGTCCGGTGCCCCGCCGGGAGAAGGTCACCGGGTTCGTCCGGGATCTGCTGCGGTCGCCGCTCGGCACCATCGGGCTGCTGATCCTGCTGCTGATGGCCTTCCTGGCCCTGTTCGGCGGGTGGGTCTCGCCCCACGACCCGACGGCCCAGCAGCTGTCGGACCGGCTCCAGCCCCCGCTGCTGTGGGGCGGGTCGGGCGACCACATCCTCGGCACCGACCAGCTCGGCCGCGACCTCCTCAGCCGGATCATCGACGGCACCCGCGTGTCGATGATCGTGGCCTTCTCGGTGGTCCTGATCGCCGGCACCTTCGGCATCGTGGCCGGGCTGTGCGCCGGCTACTTCGGGAAGATGGTCGACGCCGTGATCATGCGGGTGGCCGACCTGCAGCTGGCCTTCCCCGGCATCCTCCTCGCCCTCGTCATCCTCTACGCCCTCGGCGCCAGCACGACGCTCCTCATCGTCGTGCTGTCGATGAACGGCTGGATGGTCTACGCCCGCATGACCAGGAGCCTCGTGCTCTCCGTCCGCAAGAGCGAGTACATCGAGGCGGCCGAGATCGCCGGCGCCAGCCACGCCCGGGTGATGTTCGGGCACATCCTCCCGAACCTGGTGCCGTCGCTCCTGACCCTCGGCGTCCTGGAGTTCGCCCGGATCATCCTGGCCGAGGCCTCGCTGTCGTTCCTCGGCTACGGCATCCAGCCGCCCGACTCGTCGTGGGGCCTGACCATCGCCCAGGGCCAGGACTACCTGACCTCGGCGTGGTGGCTGGTCGTCATCCCCGGCCTCGTCATCTGCATCACCGTCCTCAGCGCCAACCTCTTCGCCTCCTGGCTGCGGGTCCACACCGACCCCCGGCTGCGGGAGAAGCAGATGGCGCGCCAGCTCGACCGGATCCTGCGGGAGCGCCCATGAGCACGTATCCAGCCCCCACCGCCGCCCCCGGCGACCTGTCCGAAGCGCCCGAGCGGCTCCTCGAGATCCAGGACCTGTCGGTCGCCTTCCCCTCCAAGGCCGGTCCCGTCTACGGGACCAAGGGCGTCACCATGAACGTGGCCGCCCGTGAGCGCCTCGGGGTGGTGGGGGAGTCGGGCTCGGGCAAGAGCGTGACGGCCCTGGCCGCCCTCGGGCTGGTCCAGAGCCCGGGCCGGATCATGTCGGGCTCGGTGCGCTGGCGGGGCGAGAGCATGCTCGACCCCCGCCGGGCGGCGAAGATCCGGGGCAAGCAGATCTCGATGGTCTTCCAGGACCCGATGGTGTCGCTCAACCCGCTGATGACGGTCGAGCGCCAGATCGGCGAGGTGCTGCGGAAGCGGGTCGGGATGAACGCCCCGACCGCCCGCCTCCGGGCCACCGAGCTGCTCGACATGGTCGGCATCCCCGCGGCGCGAGAGCGGCTCAAGCAGTACCCGTACGAGTTCTCGGGGGGCATGCGCCAGCGGGTGATGATCGCCATCGCCCTGGCCGCCGAGCCCGACCTGCTCATCGCCGACGAGCCCACCACTGCCCTCGACGTCACCATCCAGGCCCAGATCCTCGATCTCATGGGCGGGCTCAGTCGGGAGCTCGGCGTCGCCGTGATGATGATCACCCACGACCTCGGCGTGGTGGCCGAGTTCTGCGACCGGGTGCAGGTCATGTACGCCGGCCGGGTCGTCGAGCGGTCTCCGGTCAAGGAGCTCTACGCCGATCCGCTCCACCCCTACAGCGCCGGGCTCATCGCCTCGTCGCCCCGGGTCGACGTGCCCGACGGCGCGCTGGTGTCGATCGACGGCGACCCGCCGGCCCACGCCGACGCCGTGCCCGGCTGCCCGTTCCACCTCCGCTGCCCGGAGGCGGTCGAGCGGTGCCGGACCCAGGAGCCGCCGCTGGTCGAGGTCCGCCCCCGCCGCTGGACCGCCTGCTGGAAGCGCATGGGCACCGAGGTGGCCGCATGAGCATCTTGGAGAAGGAGCCGGCTGTCGGGCCATCGTCGTCCTCCGACGGCACGCCGATCCTGAAGGTCACGGACCTGTCGGTGACCTACACCGTCCGGGGCCGGGCCGCGGGCGGCAAGGCCAAGGGCCTGGTGTCGGCCGTCGATGGCGTCGACCTCCACGTGAAGCCGGGGGAGACCCTCGGCCTGGTGGGCG
>DASYLG010000090.1:0-8192 GCA_036009685.1 Iamia sp.
ATGCTGGGGGCCTGCACCGAGGCGGCCGCCGTCCTCGAGGAGCAGGGCGTCTCCTGCACGGTGTGGGACCCGCGGGTCATCCACCCCCTCGACCCCGAGCTCGTGGCCGATGCCGCCGGCCATCCCGTCGTGGTCAGCGTCGAGGACGGCTACCGCGACGGCGGCATCGGCGCCGCCCTGGCCGACCTGGTGGCCGAGGCCACCGTCGACGGGGCCCGGGCCGACCAGCCCGTGGTCCGGGTCATGGGCATCCCCACGCAGTACCTGGCCCACGGCAAGCCCGACGCCATCCTGGCCTCGCTGGGCCTCGACGCCGCCGGCATCGTCGCCGAGGCCACCCGCGCCCTCGGCCGCTAGCCCCGCCCACCCCTCGTACCGGTGATCAGATCGGACGGGGAGGCGTCCGATCCGATCACCGGTTCGCTCGGGATCGGTACCAGGCGACGACGGGGTCGTCGGGGCGCAGGCCGTAGGCGACGGTCAGGTCCTCGGCCAGGGCGGCGACCGGGACCCCGGCGCGCAGGGCCTCGGCGGCGGCGGTCCACGTCACCCGGTCGGTCGGCAGGGGAACGGCGGCGACCTGGCGGGCCGAGAGCTTGAGGGCCTGACGGCTGCGGGCCGTGCCGGCCGTCAGGGCGAGGGCCCAGGCCGTCACCGGCGGGGCCGAGAGGGCGGCCGCCACCCGCCAGAGGACCAGGTCGGGATCGTCGACGTCGGTCCGCGGCTCGACCGCCACCAGGGGCGTGGCCGGGAGGAACGACCCGTCGGCATCGACGGCGGCCTCGACCACGCGGGTCTGCGGGGCGACCAGCACCTTGGGCCGGAGCCGGGCCCGGAACCACGAGGCCACCGACGGGTCGTCGGCCGCCACCCCGGTGAGGTCGACGGCGGGCCGCGGGAAGCTCCGGCCGCCGATCCGGGCCGGGCGCTCGCCCCAGCGGACGGTGCCGGGATCGACCATCCCGGTGGTGGCGATCCGGGCCAACCCGTCGGTGTGCTCGACGACATGGGCGACCAGGGCGTAGTGGTGCTGGCGGAAGCCGGCGGTGGTGGCGGCCATGGTGGCGATGGTCCCGCGGGCGGGGTCGAGCCGCACCTCGGGGACGCCCCGGACCCGGGCCAGCCACGGCGACCACGTGGGCTCGTCGGCCCCGGCGACGGCCGCGGCCTCGGACCGGCACTCGAGGAGCAGGGCGCAGGTGTCGACGGCGGCGGCGAAGGCCCGCCGGTCCACCTCCCGCAGCTCCAGGACCACGGCCCGCGCCTCGACGGCCCGGCGCAACGGCCCGGTGTGGGCCGCGCCCAGCACCGACTCGGGCTGGATCAGGACGACCCGTCCGCCCGGACGCACGGCGTCCAGCCCGGCCAGGAGGAACAGGGCGGCGGTGTCGACGTAGCCCGAGGCCGCGTCCCCGAACCGCGCCTTCAGGCGCCGCCGGGCCTCGGGGTCGCGGGCGGTGGCCCGGCTCAGCTGCCCCAGGAACGGCGGGTTCCCCACGACGAGGTCGAACGACCCCACCCCCGGCGAACTGGCGATCAGATCCGGCGGGAAGCCGCCTGATCTGATCACCGGTTCGGGTGCGAGGGGGTCCAGGCCGTCGGCCAGGCGGATGTCGGCGCCGGGCAGGGCGGCTCGCGCCGCCTCGACGGCGCCGGGGTCGACGTCGAGGCCGACCAGCGCGGCATCGGGCCACAGCTCGCGGACGGCGAGGAGGAACGCTCCCCCGCCGCAGGCCGGGTCGAGGACCCGCCGCGGCGGCGCATCGAGGCCGTCGGCCGCCCAGGCGACGAGCTCCGACGCCACGTCGGCCGGTGTGTAGAACGCCCCCAACGACCGCCGCTGGGCAGGCGTCAGATGGGCGGGACCGACCTCGGTCAGCCGGCCATCTCTTGGGGATCCCAGGAGGTGAGGTCCTGGAGGCGGGCGTCGTTGGAGAACATCTCGGTGATCGGCAGGTCGAGGCCGAGCCGCTTCTGCAGCCGCTTCACCTCGAGCTCCTCGTTCCACAGGGCCAGGGTGACGACCAGGCCGGACTCGCCGGCCCGGGCGGTGCGGCCCGAGCGGTGGATGTAGGCCTTGTGGTCCTCGGGCGGGTCGCCGTGGATCACGACGTCGACGTCGTCGACGTGGATCCCCCGGGCGGCGACGTCGGTGGCCACCAGCACGGGGAGCTTGCCGGCCATGAAGTCGGCCAGGGCCTTCTCCCGCAGCTTCTGGGGGAGGTCGCCGTGGATGGCCCGGGCGTTGACGCCCTCGTCCCGCAGGTCGTCGACCAGCCGGTCGGCGTAGCGCTTGGTGCGGGTGAACACGATGGTGCGGTTGGAGGCGTTGCCGATGGCGGCGATGACCTTCGACTTGTCCATCTGGTGGACGGCGATGAAGCGATGCGTCATCTCCTCCACCGTCACGCTGGTGGACTCGACCTCGTGACGCACCGGATCGGTCTGGTAGCGGGTGACGAGGGTCTTCACCGCGCCGTCGAGGGTGGCGGAGAAGAGGAGCGTCTGGTGGCCGCCCTTGATGTGGCGGAGCAGCCACTCGACCTGGGGCAGGAAGCCCATGTCGGCCATGCGGTCGGCCTCGTCGACGACCACGATCTCGATGTCGTCGAGCCAGACCTCCTTGCGCTCGATCATGTCGATCATGCGCCCGGGGGTGGCCACCACGACCTCGGCCCCATCGGCCAGGGACTTGATCTGGCCGGCCATGTTGGCGCCGCCGTAGATGGCCACGACCCGACGCCCGATGGCCGCCCCCAGGGGGATCAGCTCCTCGGACACCTGGGTGGCCAGCTCGCGGGTGGGCACCAGCACGAGGGCGCGGGGGCGGCGGGGCTCGGCCTCCGGCACGCGCTGGAGGGTGGGCAGCCCGAAGGCCAGGGTCTTGCCGGATCCGGTCTTGGCCTTGCCGCACACGTCGCGGCCGGCCAGCGCATCGCTGATGGTGAGCTCTTGGATCGGAAACGCCTGGTCGATGCCCTTTTCGGAGAGGGCCTTGACCATGGCGCCATCGACCCCGAGCTGCTCGAAGGTCGTCGTCATCTCGTCCCCCAGCCTACGGGCGCGACGGCGAGAAACCCCAAACGTACGTTGGGTCTACGCCGGGAGTGCGGCCTCGATGGCCGTCGTGACCTGGGCATCCTCGGGCTCGACCTGGGGCGCGAACCGGGCCTTGACCTGGCCGTCGGGGCCGATCAGGAACTTCTCGAAGTTCCAGCGGATGTCCCCGTCGTGGCCCTCGGCGTCGGCTGTCCGGGTCAGCTCGGCGTAGAGCGGGTGGCGGTCGTCGCCGTTGACGTCGATCTTCTCCATGATCGGGAAAGTGACGCCGTAGGTGGTCGAGCAGAAGGTCTGGATCTCCTCGGCGGTGCCGGGCTCCTGGCCCATGAACTGGTTGCACGGGAACCCGACGACGGTGAAGCCCTTGTCGGCGTAGGTGGCCTGGAGCTTCTCCAGCCCGGCGTACTGCGGGGTCAGGCCGCACTTGGAGGCGACGTTGACGGCGAGGACGGTCTTGCCCTGCAGGGCGCCGAGGTCGGCGTCGCTGCCGTCGAGGTTCTTGATGCTGTGGTCGGAGAGAGCCATGGCGCTCAGTGTGCCCGGTCGGCCGGGCGCACGCGCCCCCGCTCGAGGTCGACGGCGATGCCCTCCTCCGCCAGCCGGCGGGCCTGCTCCTCCTCGTGGCCGGGAACGAGCCGCCCGGCGGCGTTCACCACCCGCCACCAGGGGAACGATCCGCCACTCGTCGCCAGGACGCGCCCCACGGCCCGGGACCGGCCGGGCCAGCCCGCCTCCTCGGCCACCTCGCCGTAGGTCACCACGTCGCCCGGCCGGAGCGATCGCAGTACCTCCTCGATGGCCCGCTGCAGGTCGGGGTCGGTCCCGTCGGCCCGGTGCCGGGCGATGCGCGCGGGGAGGTCGTCGTCGGTCACGCCGCCATCTTCTACGGTCGGGCGGATGAGCGGAGCCGAACGACCCGATGTCACCGGGCGCACGGCGATCATCACCGGCGCCAGCGGCGGGATCGGCGCCGGGATCGCGGCGCGGTTCGCCGAGCTCGGGCTCCGCCTCGCCTTGTGCGCCCGGACCGAGCCGACGCTCCCCGACGGGGCGACGGGCACCACCGCCTCGGTCGACGTCACCGACGCCGGGGCGGTGGCCGACTGGGTCGCCGGCGCCGCCGCCGCCCTCGGGCCGCTCGACCTCTGCGTCGCCAACGCCGGGATCCTCGGCCCGCTCGGGCCCTTGCGCGACGACGATCCCGACGAGGTGGCGGCCACCTTCCGCACCAACGTCGAGGGCCTGGCCCACACCGCCGCGGCCTACGCCCGCCACGTCCGCGGCCGGCCCGCCGGCGGCGTCTTCCTCGCCATCTCGTCGGGTGCGGGGCGCAACCCCACCGCCGGCTGGGCGCCCTACGCGGCGTCGAAGGCGGCGGTCGACGCCCTCTGCCTGGCGCTCGCCGAGGAGGAGGCCGACACCGCCCTGCGGGTCGTCGCCGTGGCCCCCGGGGTGGTCGACACCGGGATGCAGGAGGCCATCCGGGCCAGCACCCCGGAGGCCTTCCCCCGTCACGGGCAGTTCGTGCGGATGAAGGCCGACGAGGCCTTCAACACGTCGGCCTACGTCGCCGACCACCTGCTGCGCCTGGCGTTCGCCGACCCCGGCGAGGACGTCCTGGTCCGACTGCCCGCGGAGGAACGATGACCGTCGACGACCACCTCGCCCGGATCGAGAAGGACGGCTGGACGGTCGTCCCCGACGCCATCGAGCCCGACCTCCTCGACCGTCTCGACGAGACCCTGGCCCGGCTCGAGCGCGACCTCGAGGCCGTGCCGGCGAAGAACGTCTTCGAGGGTCACACGACGGTGCGGATCTACAACCTCCTCGCCCTCGACCCGGTGTTCCAGGAGGTCCCCGTCCACCCGTCGGTGCTGCCGGTCATCGAGGGCGTGATCGGGCGGGGCAGCCTGGTGTCGTCGCTGTCGTCGATCGCCATCGACCCCGGCGAGGTGGCCCAGCCCCTCCACGTCGACGACGCCGTCATCCCCCTCCCCCGGCCCCACGTCCCGATCATCTGCAACTCGATGTGGGCGCTGACCGACTTCACCGCCACCAACGGCGCCACCCGGGTCGTCCCGGGCACGCACCGGGCCGCGGACCAGCCCGACCCCTTCGCCGCCGTCGAGACGGTGGCGGCCGAGATGCCCCGCGGCTCGGTGCTGATCTGGCCCGGCTCGACCTGGCACGGCGGCGGCGCCAACACCACCGACCAGCGCCGCATGGGTCTGGCCATGAACTACTGCGCCGGCTGGGTCCGCCAGCAGGAGAACCAGCAGCTGGGCATCCCCCTGGACGTGGCCCGCACCTTCTCCCCCGCCCTGCGCAAGCTGTGCGGCTTCGGCGTCTACAAGGGCCTGATCGGCCACATCGACAAGCACGACCCGGCCGTCCTCCTGCTCGACGAGCCCACCGGCGACCGGCCGGCGACGCTCTTCGACCGGATGGGCTGAGGCCCGTGCGCGAGCGCGACGCGCCCGATCCGGGCCCGCTCGCGGTCATCGCCGAGTGGCCGGTGGCCAACGCCTCGGCGGCCGTCGTCGGGCCCGACGGCCTCCACCATGCCTACGGCGACCTGGACCGGCCCTACTGGCTGGCGTCGGTCACCAAGCCGTTGTTCGCCACCGCCGTCCTCGTCGCCATCGAGGAGGAGAGCCTGGCCCTCGATACCCCGGCGGGGCCCGAGGGCTCCAACGTCGAGCACCTCCTCAGCCACGCCTCCGGGCTGGGCCTCGACGGGGGCGCCATGGCCAAGCCCGGACGACGGCGCATCTACAGCAACGCCGGCTTCAACGTCTTGGGCACGACCCTCGCGGGGGCCTGCGACCTGGCGCCGGCCACCTACCTGGCCGAGGCCGTCCTGGGACCCCTGGGCATGGAGGCCACGTCGCTCGACGGGTCCCCCGCCAGCGGGGCCACCAGCACCGTCGCCGACCTGGCCCGGTGGGTGGGCGAGCTCCTGCGGCCCCGCCTGCTGGCCCCCGAGACCGTCACCGCGGCCCGGACGGTCCACGTCCCGGGGCTCGACGGGCTGGTGCCCGGCTACGGCAAGCAGGCTCCCAACGACTGGGGCCTCGGCTTCGAGATCAAGAGCACCAAGTCGCCCCACTGGACGGCCCCCGGTGGCGACCCCGCCACCTACGGCCACTTCGGGCGCAGCGGGACGTTCGTGTGGATCGATCCGCACCGGGAGCTGGCCCTCGTCGTGCTCACCGACCGCGAGTTCGAGTCCTGGGCCAAGCCCCTCTGGCCGGCCCTGTCCGAAGCGGTCCTGGCCGACTCACCCTGAGAGGGGATTTGGCCACCCAGGGTGGGGAAACTCCTCATCACGGAGGGGTGGCGAACCGATGGAGGCCCATGTCTCCGACGGGGTCGAGCTGAGGTGCTGCCCGAGCTGCGGGCCCGCCGCGCCCTCGCTGGTGTGGGGCTGAAGCCCAACGTCCCGCTGGAGGCGGTGGAGAGCGTCAACAACGAGGTCTGGATGACCGACGAGCTGGTCGTCCGGGTCAGCTGCCGGCCCGATCAGCGGCTGCGGCGCGAGGCCCAGCTCTCCCAGGTCCTCCCCAACGCCGTGGGCTACCCGCCCGTGCTCGGCTACGGCGCCGAGATGGGCAGCGAGTGGCTCGTGCTCGGGCGCCTGCCCGGCTACCCGCTCAGCCGTGTGTGGCCGTCGCTCACCAAGGAGGCCCGGCGCGAGGCCATCCGCCAGCTGGCCGAGCGGCTGCGGCTGATCCACAACACGCAGGTGCCGGCCCTGGCCCCGCTGCGCCACCTGCCCCAGCTGCTCGACCCGGCTCCGTCGGGCACCATGGCGGTGGCCCGCCTCATCGTGTCGATCGACAAGGCCGGGCGGCTCGAGCACGTCGACCGGCGCTTCGCCGAGGACCTCAACGCCATGGTCCAGGGTCTCGCCTGGTGCCTCGAGCCGTTCACCTCCCGCACGCTGATCCACGGCGACCTGAGCTTCGAGAACGTCCTCTACGACCCTCAGCGGAAGCGGCTGGAGGCCATCCTCGACTTCGAGTGGGCGCGCGGCGCACCGCCCGACCTCGACCTCGACGTGTTCCTCCGGTTCTGCGCCTACCCCGACCTCCACGTCCCGGCCAGCTACGCCGGCCAGACCCACGCCGCCGACTACGCCGAGGTGCCCTACTGGCTGGCCGAGGCCTACCCCGAGCTGTTCTCGGCCCCCCAGCAGCTCGACCGTTGCCGGCTGTTCGCCATCGCCTGGGACGTCGAGGAGCTGCTGTCCTACCCGCCGACGATGGCCCCGGCCCATCTCGACGCCCGCCACCCGTACCGTCGTCTCCTCGCCATGCTCATCGGCGACTCCCACCTCGACCGCATGGACAACATGAACCAGGGCGCCCCGGCCTGAGCCATCCCCATCCCACGAGGTGCCAGGCACCACGTGAGCTTCGGGATTCCCTCCCACGAGGTGCCAGGCACCACGTGAGCATCGGTACCGGTGATCGCCACTCGTCCACCACTCACGTGGTGCCTGGCACCACGTGGGCGCCGGTTACTCGAGCTTGCCCCAGGCTTCGGTGGGGGCGGGTTGGCGGGAGCTCGGGAAGTCCTCCAAGGGGCCGGTGGGGGACGCGTCCCAGCGGGCGAAGGTGAGGGGGGTCTGGAGCCAGACGGTGAGGAGGTCGGACACGGCCTCGATCGAGCGGACGTGGGTGCGCTCCCAGCCGTGGCTGCCGTCGAGGCCGAAGGCCACCAGGGCGGCCCGGGTGCCGGCGCCGGCCTCCAGGGCGGCGGCCACGTCGGACCGGTACCACTTGAAGATGTCGCGGGCGAAGGGGATGTCGTGGTCCTCGCACAGCCGGCAGAGGCGCCGGGTGAGGTGGTAGTCGAAGGGCCCGGTCATGTCGGCCATCGGGATGGTGACGCCGTCCTCGATCGAGTGCTGGCCCGGGGCGCACACGGCGTTGTCGACCGAGATCATCTCGGCCACGTCGGCGTCGAGACCGTGGCTGGCCCCCTGGCCGATCTCCTCGGCGATGGTCACCAGCAGCGACGCCCGGTGGGGCAGCTCGATGGCGCCGGCCATCACGGCCCGCGCCGCGCCCAGGGCGGCGGCGACGCCCGCCTTGCCGTCGAGGTGGCGGCTGACGATGAAGCCCGAC
>DASYLG010000091.1:0-2777 GCA_036009685.1 Iamia sp.
GACCCGCGCCGCCAGCGCCCGCACCACCTCGCCCAGGTCGTCGGTGGGCAACGCGCCGCCGTCAGCCGTCCCGTCCATGGCGAACCTCCCGGGGTCCGTCGCTCCGTCGTCGACCCGAACCTACACGGAGAGAGACGACTCCGGCACGCTGCGGAGTGGTCAGCCGGCGGCCTCGAGGAGGCTGCGGGCCGCCGGGTAGTCGGCCTTGCCCGACGGCATCCGGGGGACGACGCCGACGGTGACGATCTGCCTGGGCAGCTTGTAGGACGCCAGCCGGGTGCGGGCCTCGGCCAGCAGGTCCTCGACGGGGACGTCGGGGTCGACCTGCGACACGACGGCCGCCACCCGCTGGCCGAAGCGCTCGTCGGCCACGCCGAACACGAGGCAGTCCTCGACCGCGGGGAGGGCCTTGAAGACCTCCTCCACCTCCTCGGGGAAGACCTTCTCGCCCGCCGTGTTGATGCACTGCGACCCGCGGCCCAGCAGGGTGAGCGACCCGTCGGCGCCGACCGTGGCCCAGTCGCCCGGGAGCGTGTAGCGGACGCCGTCGATGACGCGGAACGTGGCCGCCGTCTTGGCCTCGTCCTTGAAGTAGCCGGCGGCGCCCCCGGGGAGGGCGACGATGCCGGCCTCGTCGCTCCCGGGCGCGATCACCCGGTCGTCCTCGGCCAGCACCAGCACGCCGGGGCCGGGCATGAACCGGCCCGTCGGGGCGACGTTGCCGGCCACCGAGATCGACATGCCCATGCCGCCCTCGCTGGCGGCGATGAGGTCGATGACGGCCATCCCCGGGATGTGGCCGAGCAGGCCCTCCTTGACCTCGGTCGAGAACATGGCGCCGGCCGAGGCGAGGATGGCCACCGACGACAGGTCCCGGTCCCCCGGCCGCTGGTCCAGGGCCTTCAGCATCGGGCGGGCGAAGGCGTCGCCCACGACGATGATGGACACCGCCCGCTCGCGCTCGGCCACGTCCCACAGCTCGTCGAGATCGAGCTTGCGCCCGGCGAGCAGCGCCAGGCACCCCCCGAAGTCGAGCGTCGGCAGGGCGGCCATGCCCATGGCCGTGTTGTGCATCAGGGGCGGGGCGGCGATGCAGACGAACGGGGTGCCGGCGTCGCGGGTCTTCACGGCCAGGGCCACCGCCTCCTCGGGGGTGGTGCACGGCGTCTCGCCGAGGAGCGGCGGGATCGTGGCGAGCAGCTCCTGCACGTTCGGGCCGATCCTGCTCATCACGCCCTTGGGCATGCCCGTGGTGCCGCCGGTGTAGATCATGGTGATGTCGTCGGGGTCGCGGGTGATCCGGGCGGCCGGCTCGTGGGCGGCGATGGCGTCCTCGTAGCCGACGGAGGCCGGGTGGTGGTCGCCGCCGTCGTCGACCTCGATCGCCACCTTCAGCCGGGGCAGGCCCTCGAGGACGTCGCCCAGGCTCTCGCGCAGGCTGGAGTGGAAGACGAGCGCCTCGGCGTCGGCGTCGTCGAGCAGGTAGGCCAGCTCGGCCTCGACGTAGCGGTAGTTGACGTTGAACGGGACGGCCCGGATCTTCAGGGCCGCGAAGTAGCCCTCCATGAACTCGGGCGAGTTGTAGAGGAGGAGGCCGACCTTGGAGCCCTCCCCCAGCCCGGCGGCGAGGAGGGCGGCGGCCAGCCGGCCGGCCCGGTCGTCGAAGTCGCGCCACGTCCGGCGGACGTCCCCCTGGACGAGGGCGTCGGCGTCTCCGACGGCATCGGCGATCGCCTCCCAGATGGTGGCGTGGTGGGCTTCCACGGAGCGGCTCCGGTTCGGGACGGCGGGCAGGGCACGAGCCCCGCCAGCATGCCTGGCCCCCGCCGGTGGTGCGGGGCACCCGGCGTCGCTCAGCAGGGGCGGCCGTCGGGCTGGACGAGCGAGGGGGTGAACCGGGCCAGGGGGTCCTCGGCCGCCGGGGCGGTCGTCGGGGGCGGAGCGGTCGTCGTCGAGGCCGCGTCGGCCGGGGTGGTCGGGGACGGACCGGTCGGCGCCGGGCTCGAGGGGGCCGTCGTCGGCACGGCCCGGAAGCGGTCGAGGACCGTCTCGTTGGCGGTCGAGTCGACCAGGTCGAGGACCAGCTGGCCCTCGCGCCGGGCGTCGGCCACCTCCAGGGCGTGGGTGGTCACGGCGGCGACGTCGACCCCGCGCAGCGCCTGGGCCAGATCGAGCAGGTCGGGCAGCGAGAGAGCGTCGTCGAGCGTCAGCCGGGCGACGGCGTCGGTGACCATCGAGCGCAGGGCGATCGGGTTCCGCAGGCCCCGGTCGATGGCGGCGGCGAGGGCGGCCCGCAGCACGACCTGCTGGCGCCGGATGCGGCCCAGCTCCGAGGTCGGATCCCGGGTCCACTCGCCGTCGATCTGGGCGTCGTAGTAGCGGGACCGGACCAGGTGGAAGGCGGCGTCGCCGTCGAGGTGGGCGCACGCGGGGCCGTCGAGGTCGAGCCCGGCGTGGCGGTCGCGGGCGGGAGCGGGGACGAACACGTCGATGCCCCCCACGTCGTCGACGAGGTCGACGAAGGCGGCGAAGTCCACCTGCACGTAGTGGTTGACCACCAGGCCGTAGCGCCGGCGGATCGTCTCGATCAGCAGCGCCGGGCCCGCCCCGGCACCTCCGTCGGCGGCGCCGAAGGCCATGGCCGCGTTGAGCTTGGCCTCGCCGTGGCCGGGGATCTCGCCCCACAGGTCGCGGGGGAGCGGGAGCACCTCGGCCCCCGTGGGCGTGGTGCGGACGATCATCATGGAGTCGGCCAGGACGTTGCGGGCGCCGCTGCC
>DASYLG010000092.1:0-5139 GCA_036009685.1 Iamia sp.
CCTCCAGCAGCAGGGCGTAGGCGGCGATGATCGCGTGGCGGGGGTCGTCGCCCGCCAGGTCGAGCCGGCGGGCGCCGGCGTCGACCGAGGCCGCCATCACGGCCCGGTCGTGGGCCGCCTCGTCGCCGGGTTCGACGACCGGGTGGCGCCGGCCGGGTCGCCACCCCCGCAGGGCGAGCGCGCCGGCGATCAGCAGGAGCACCACGACGCCCGCCAGGACGAGCAGGCCGAACCCGTGGAGGAGGCCACCGAGGAACCCACCGCCCGACTCGTCGTCGGGGTGCTCGCGCTCGGGGCTCTCCGTCACGTCCGCCGGCGGGCGGGGATCGGCCTCCGGCGCGGCGGCGTCGGCGGGCACCTGGACGGGGGCGAAGACGTCCCGGCCACCCTCGGTGGGCCCCGGGTCCGGCACGCCGTAGACCCGGCCGTCGAGGCACTCGCCGCGGAGCCGGCCGTCGTCGACGCACTGGTCGGTGAGCACCAGGAGGTCGCCACGCTCGGCCAGGCAGCCGACGTCGATCCCCCCACCGGCGTCGGTGCACTCGGCGGGGACGTCGATGTCCAGCTCGCGCTCGATGCACTCCGCCGAGACCGAGCTCTCGTCGCGGCAGGCGCGGGGGACGACCTCGGCCTCGACGTCCGCGGACGGTCCCCCGGGCTGGCCGTCGCCCAGGCAGGCCGGGTCGATCGTGCCCCCGTCGTCGATGCAGGCCTCGGCCAGCGACTCGGGCGGGGTGGCCTCGTGGAACAGGGACCGGGCCAGGCGCACGTCGGCGGCGGTGACGGCCGAGGGGTCGGGGTCGGCCACCAGCAGGCGACCGTCGGCCAGCACGGCCAGGACGAGGATCGCGGCCAGGGCGGCGGCGACGATGGCCACCGGCCGCCACGACCGCCGGCGGCCCGCGCCGGGGCCGTCCACGGCCGGGGAGGTTGACGCCACCGCGACACGGTAGGGCGGCGGTCACGTCCCGTCGCCCCCGCCCGGGGGTGCACCCGCCCCCTTCGTCGCGGGTGGGTCCGGTGGGCCCCTGCGGGCGCCGGACCACCTCGGCACCGATGAATCGGCCGATCGTCGCCCGTCGGACTCCGTGACCACCCCGCCGGCCCCGCCGGCCCGACCCGAGGAGCGCCCCATGGGCCGCATCGCCGCCAACTACTTCATCTCCCTCGACGGCGTCGTCGAGTCGCCCGACCAGTGGCACTTCCCCTACTTCAACGACGAGATGGGGGCCGCCATCGGCGGGACGACCGAGGTCAGTGGGGCCTTCCTGATGGGCCGCACGCTCTACGACGAGTGGTCCGCCTACTGGCCCGACCAGGACGACGACGTCCCCTTCAGCTCCTTCATCAACAGCATCCCGAAGTACGTGGTGTCGTCGTCGCTCGACCAGGCCGACGTGGCGTGGTCCCACACCACCGTCGTGCCCGGCGACCCCGAGCGCATCCGGCAGATCAAGGCCGCCACCGAGGGCGACATCAGCATGTCGGGCAGCGCGACCACCGCCCGGTGGCTGCTGGCCGAGGGCCTGCTCGACGAGCTCCACCTCCTGGTCCACCCGATCGTGGTCGGCCACGGCCGGCGGCTCTTCGAGGAGATCGACACCGTCCCCCTCGCCCTCACCGCCCACGAGGCCTTCGCCACCGGCGTCCTCGACCTCACCTACACCCCCGCCCCCTGACCCTCAGACCTCCACCACCTCGACCGCGATCTGCCGGCGCTCCGCCTCCGCGACGAGCGGTGAGTTCACGTCGTCGGCCGCCAGGTGGATCGTCGCTCCGAGGTGGTTGGCGGCGGCGACGGCCTCGAGGGACAGGAGGTTCAGTCGCGTCCCCTCGGCGACGAGGCGGGCCATGGGCCCCGCGAGTGTCCGGAGGGACACCAGCTCGATGTCGTCCGGGAGGGTGGTGACGGCCGCGACGGCACCGGCGGCCAGCACCTCGTCGACATCGCCCAGGCGGCGGGACATCGAACCCAGGACCGGGGAGGCGAGGAGGGCCCGCCCGAGACGGTGGTACCAGAGGCCGGTCGTGGCGAGCGGACCCTCGACCAAGGGCCCGATGCCGTCCGGCGCCAGCAGGACCTGGAGCAGGAGGTGGTCGTCGAGCAGGGCGACGGTCACGCCAGATCGGGGTCGTCGGCGACGACGCTGGCGGCCAGCGTGGCGTAGCCCCCGGCCTCCTCGATCGACTGGCGCAGCTTGGCTCGCAGGCCGCCACCGTCGGCCGGGACGATGAGGAGAACATCGCCGAGGTCGGCGACCTCGACGGTGCCGCCCTCGTCCAACCGCCACCGTCGTCGGGTCTCCGCCGGCAGGGCCATCTGTCCTCGGTGCGAGACCTTGAACGCAGTCATCGACCCATCTTACAAGGTAGATGGAGATGCTTACAAGGTCGTGCGGTAGGTCTCGAGATGGGTGACGAGGGCGTCGGGGGCGGCCAGAGCGGGGAGGTGGCCGGTGGCGATCTCGTCGGGCGTGATGCCCAGGCGGTCGCGGAGGACGCGGCGCTGGAGGGCGGCCGGGAAGAAGCGGTCGTGGGCGCCGATCAGGGCGCGGGTGGGGACGTCGGGCCAGGCGTCGAGCGGCCACGGATCGGCGAAGGGCCGGCCCGACTGGCCCCGCTCGCCGTGGGCCAGCGCGGCGGCCACCACGTCGTCCGGGACGTCGTGGAAGAAGTCGACGAGCGGGTCGAGCTCGTCGCCGAGGACCCGGCCCTCCCGCTCGGCCTGGTCCCGGCGGGCCTGGTCGAACCCGACGTTCGCCCACCAGTCGCCGCCGGTCTCGCCGGGAACGGGGACCATGGCCGCCAGCATCACCAGCAGCCGGGCCGGCACCCGGGCGCACACCAGTGGCCCGGTGAACCCGCCCAGCGACTGGGCGACCACGATGGGGTCGGGCCGGTCGCCGAGAGCGTCGACCACCACGTCGGCGTAGTCGGCGAAGGTGGCCTCGTCGTCCTCGCAGGGCAGGTCGGGAGCGACGACGTCGTGGCCCAGGGCCTCGAGCCGTGGCCCCACGAGGTGCCAGTACCAGGCGTCCGAGGACGCGCCGTGGATCAGGACGTAGGTGGCCATCGGACCTCCGGGGTGGGCCGCACCCAGATCAGACGGCGTCGACCGTCCCCGCTCATCGGTGCGGGCGGGGTTGACGGGTGTCGGTAGGTTCCCGGCATGGCCGACGACGGGAGGGTGCCCGACCTCGCCGTCGCCGTGGTGGCCCCGAACCCCCGGTGGGCCGACCGGTTCGCCCACGCCGCCGCCATCGTCCGGCGGGTCCTGCCCGAGGCGCTGCTCATCGAGCACATCGGCTCGACGGCCGTGCCCGGGCTGGCCTCGAAGGACACCATCGACGTGCTGGTCGTGATCGAGGACCTGGCCATCGTGCGCGAGCGGGCTCCGGCCCTCGCCGTGGCCGGTTTCGACCTGCGTCTCGGCGCCTTCCCGGACCGGGACGACCACCTCTTCCTGCGCCGGGTCGTCGACGGCCACCGGACCCACCACGTCCACACCCTGCTGCCGTCCTCGCCCGAGGTGGGCGACTACCTGCTGTTCCGCGACTACCTGCGGGCCCATCCGGAGGCGGCCGCGGAGTACGGCGCGGCCAAGACCCGACTGGCCGCCGAGCACGGCGTCGACCGCATCGCCTACGTCGGCGCCAAGTCCGAGATCGTCGAGGCGCTGCTCACCGACGCCCGGGCCTGGGCCCTCACCGCCGATCGCTGACCGGCGACGGGCGGCTCAGGCGCAGACCTCGTCGGGGAACTCGATGCCCGTCGCCGCCGCCACCGAGGCGCAGGTCTCACCGGCCCCATATGTGACGACCTGCCAGGCCCCGTCCCGGGCCTCGAAGAAGGCGGTCTTCACGTTGGCGCAGGGGCTGGGCTCGCCCTCGGTCGGTGGGCAACCCGAGGAGCCGGTGTCGATGTCGACCACCAGGTGGGTGTCGGTGCACCGGGGCTCGCCCGCCACCCGGATGCCGCCGTCGATGTTCGCCTCGATGGCCAGGTGGACGGCGTTCGCCGAACACCCGACCGGCGCCACGGTGGCGTTGCAGCCCTCGCACCCGCCGGGCTCGTCGCCCTCGGTGGTCTCGGTCGGCGGCGCCGTGGTCGACGTCGTGACGGTCGACGCCGTGACGGTCGGCTCGCGGGGAGAGGTCGTGGTCGCCGTCTCGTCGTCGCCGAGGTCACCGCACCCGCAGAGCGCCACCAGGCCCAGCGCGACGACCGCCGCTCCCATCCGCCATCTCGCCACGTCCCGAGTCTGGCCGACGCTCAGGCCGGGACGGACGCGGGCGACCGGTGGGCGGCGGCGGCCGCGGCCAGCTGGTCGAGGGCGAGGCGGACGGCCGGGTGGCGGTCGCCCCCGCGGCGGCTGACGGCCTGCACCCCCCGGCTGATCGGCTCGGCCGGGGCCACCAGGCGGACGCCGGCGGGCCGACGCCGGATGGTGAGCTCGGGCACCAGGGCCACGCCGATGCCGGCGGCCACCAGGTTGAGCTGGACGGCGAAGTCGGTGGCGCGGGCCACGACGTCGGGCACGAACCCGGCCAGGGCGCAGGCCCGCTGGGTCATGTCGGCGCAGCGGGTCCCCGTGCGGGCGGCCACGAACGGCTCGTCGCGCAGGGCGGCCAGGTCGACCACGGCGGCGCCGGCCACGGCGTGCCCCGCGGGCACCGCCACCCACACCGGGTCGACGAGGAGGGGCTGGACGGCGAAGGTCGGGTCGAGGGGCTTGGGCTCGATGGCGTAGGCGTGGACGACGGCGATGTCGACCTCGCGCCGGTGCAGGGCGGGGATGCTCTCCTCGGCCTCCATCTCGACCAGCTCCAGCCGGACGTGGGCGGCCTCGGCCCGCAGGTTCCGCCAGGCGGTGGGGACGATGGCGGCGCCGGCCGAGGGGATGCAGGCCAGGGCGACCTGGCCGCTCACCTCGTCGCGCAGGGCGGCGAGGTCGCCCTCGGCCGCGTCGAGCTGGGCGAAGAGGATCTCGGCGTGGGCCAGCAGCACGTCGGCGGCGGGGGTGAGGACGAGCGTGCGGCCGTCGCGCTGGGTGAGGTGGCGACGGCGTGGAGGGTGCGGAGCCGGCGCGGGTCGATCATGAAGCAGACCTTACGGGTTGCTCGCTGAACGTGTCATGGA
>DASYLG010000093.1:0-20507 GCA_036009685.1 Iamia sp.
CGACCGTCGCCGGGTAGTGGGCCAGGTTGGCGCCGGTGCCGGCCCCGATCTCGACGACGGTGCCCGAGAGCCCGGCCAGCAGCTCGGCCCGCCAGGCCTGGAGGCCGGCCTCCTCCAGCGGGGCCAGCACCCGGTCGTAGACACGGGCGAAGAGGCGGTCGCGCAGGGACATCGCTCCCAGCCCACCACACGCCGCGCCGACGGCCACCGCCCGTCGTCGGCGGTGCCATGATCCGACGATGCCCGAGGTCGCCGGTGATCCCCGCTCCGCCTTCACCCTTCCGTCCGACGTCACCTATCTCAACACCGCCTACATGGGCCCGCTGCCGCGGACCGCGGTGGAGGCGGGATGGTCGGCGCTGGACCGCAAGGCCCGCCCGTGGACGATCGCGACCGAGGACTTCTTCGTGCCCGGCGAGACCTACCGCGGCCTCGTCGCCGAGCTGCTGGGCGCCGACGCCGACGGCGTGGCCGTCACCCCCGCGGTGAGCTACGGCCTGTCGACCTTCGCCGCCAACCTCCCGCTGGTCGCCGGGCAGGTCGTGCTGGTCCCCCACGACGAGTTCCCCTCCAACCTCCTGCCGTGGACCGAGGCGGCCGCACGCGCCGGGGCCGAGGTCGTGCGGGTGGCGCCCGACGGCGCCGATCGGTGCGGGCCGATCCTGGCCGAGGTCGAGCGACGGGGCGACCAGGTCGCCCTGGTCGCGGTGCCCGCCTGCCACTGGACCGACGGCACCCTGTTCGACCTGCCGGCGCTCCGGGCCGCCACCCGGGCGGTCGGCGCCGCCCTGGCCGTCGACGTGGCCCAGTGGCTCGGCGCCGTGCCCTTCGACGCCGCCGTCGTCGAGCCCGACGCCGTGGCCGGAGCGACCTACAAGTGGCTGCTGGGCCCGTACTCGCTGGGCTTCGCCTGGTTCGCCCCGCGCTGGCGGGACGGCTCGCCGCTCGAACACAGCTGGATCGGGCGGGCCGGGGCCGAGGACTTCGCCGCCCTCACCTCGCCGTCCGACGCCTACCGGCCCGGCGCCCGCCGCTACGACATGGGCGAGGGCTCGCAGCACAACCTCATGGCCGTGGCCCTGGCCGGGCTCCAG
Source organism: Iamia sp. (assembly GCA_036009685.1). Classification (GTDB taxonomy): domain Bacteria; phylum Actinomycetota; class Acidimicrobiia; order Acidimicrobiales; family Iamiaceae; genus Iamia. The sequence continues at coordinate 1,095 of DASYLG010000093.1, forward strand.
CTCGTGCGCGACTGGGACCCGGCGGCGACCGCCGTCCACTCCCGTGCCCTCGTCGACCGGATCGCCACCGGCGCCGCCGCGCTGGGCTTCGCCGCCCCCCCGCCGGAGCACCGAGCGCCCCACCTCGTCGGGCTCGGGCTGGCCGCCACCGGCCTGGCTCCGGCCACCCTGGCCTCGCACCTGGCCGAGGACCGGGTCCACGTCAGCGTGCGGGGCACCTCGGTGCGGGTCTCCGCCCACCGGTTCAACACCGTCGACGACGTCGACCGCCTCCTGGCCTCGCTCGCCCGGGCCGTCGACCACCGCTGATGGCCAAGCCCTGCATCTTCTGCGCCATCGTCGCCGGGGACGAGCCCGCCCACGTGGTGCTCGACGACGAGGCGGGCCTGGCCTTCCTCGACGTGCGCCCGCTGTTCCCCGGCCACGTGCTCCTCGTGCCCCGCGAGCACCACGAGACGCTCACCGACCTCCCACCGGACCAGGTCGAGCCGCTGTTCTCGCGCGCCCGGCTCCTGGCCGGGGCGGTGGAGGAGTCGATGGGCGCCAAGGGCACGTTCGTGGCCATCAACAACCGGGTCAGCCAGAGCGTCCCCCACCTCCACGTCCACGTGGTCCCGCGGACCAAGGGCGACGGGTTGAAGGGCTTCTTCTGGCCCCGGACCCGCTACGACGGCGACGAGCACATGGCCGCCGTCGCCGCCCGCATCCGGGCGGCGACGCCGACCTGAGGCCGCATGGTCCCGACCCTCAGAGGCCCGGGTCCTGGTAGTCGCTGATCAGGCTGCTGCTGCCGGCGGAGTCGGCCGGCTCGATGAAGCTCGAGTCGCTGGCGCTGTAGCCCGCGGCCTGCTCGGACTGGCTGTAGTAGTCGTCGTCGTCGCTCAGGACGCTGTTGGGGTTGCCGTCGACCAGACCGTCGCCGTCGACGTCGGTCGCCCCGCTGAAGGGCGCCGCTGACCCCGCCGTGTCGATGAAGCCGTCACCGTCGACGTCGTAGCCGTCGACCAGGCCGTCGCCGTCCAGGTCGTAGCCGGCGCTGGTGCCGACGCCGCTCGGGTCGGAGGGGTCGAAGCCACCGTCGGTCGCACCGCTGGTGTCGAAGACGTCGGTGCCCGCATCGAAGGCGGGGGTGTCGGCGAAGCCGTCGGCGTTGAAGTCGGTGGCGTCGACGAAGCCGTCGCCGTCGAGGTCGAAGGTGTCGGCCAAGCCGTCGGAGTTGGTGTCGAAGGTGTCGAGGTAGCCATCGCCGTCGGTGTCCACCGCGTCGATGAAGCCATCTCCGTCGAAGTCGCTCATGATCGGTTCCTGTCGTGTCCGTGGGGGCGGATGTGCAGGTGAGAGCGAGCGGGGCGGGAGAACGTTCCCGCCGATGCCGGTGGGGCGTCCCCTCCGAGACAGGAGGATGACGGCTCGATGAACACAGGCCCGGACGGGCCCACCATCCCCGCGAGCCGGTCACGGGGGGTGTTGCATGGGCGGCGGTGACCGACCATCCCCGGCGGGGGCCTCTGTCCTCCGTCGACGCCTTCGACGCCCACGCTCCGACGGGAGGGCCCGTGCCCGACTTCATCCCTGCCTCGCCGCGCCTGCGCACCCACGTGCTCGACACGTCCGTGCTGCTGGCCGACCCCGCCTGCCTCGCCCGCTTCGCCGAACACGAGGTGGTCCTGCCGGTGGTGGTCCTCAGCGAGCTGGAGGGCAAGCGGAACCACCCCGAGCTGGGCTGGGCGGCCCGCGAGGCGCTGCGGAGCCTGGAGCGGCTGCGGCTCGAGCACGGCACGCTCACCGAGGCCCTGCCGGTGAACGAGCAGGGCGGCACCGTGCGGGTCGAGCTCAACCACCAGGACACCCGCTCGCTCCCGCCGGCGCTCACCGCCGACAACAACGACCATCGCATCCTGGCCGTGGCCAAGAACCTGGCCGACGAGGGCCACGACGTCGTCGTCGTCACCAAGGACCTGCCCCTGCGGCTCAAGGCCAGCATCGTCGGCCTCGACGCCGACGAGTACCGCAACGAGCAGGCCCGGGACACCGGGTGGACGGGCTTCGTCGAGCTGGAGGTCGAGGCCGAGGCCATCGACGAGCTCTTCGAGGAGAAGGTCGTCGACCTGGCCGTGGCGCGGGACCTCCCGTGCAACGCCGGCGTCGCCCTCACCAACGGGTCGCAGTCGGCCCTCGGCCGGGTCCACGCCGACAAGCGGATCCACCTGATCACCGGCGAGCGGTCGCTGTTCGACGTGCGGGGCCGCAGCGCCGAGCAGCGCGTGGCCATCGACCTGCTGGCCGACCCCGAGGTCGGGATCGTCAGCCTGGGCGGACGGGCCGGCACCGGCAAGAGCGTCCTCGCCCTGGCCGCCGGGCTCGAAGCCGTCCTCGAGCAGGGCACCCACTCCCGGGTCATGGTCTTCCGGCCGCTGTACGCGGTGGGTGGCCAGGACCTCGGGTTCCTGCCCGGCGACCGCGACGAGAAGATGGGCCCCTGGGGGGCCGCCGTCCTCGATGCCCTCCACGCCCTGGCCGGTCGTGAGGTCGTCGAGGAGGTGCTGGCCCGGGACCTGCTCGAGGTCCTGCCCCTGACCCACATCCGCGGCCGCAGCCTGACCGACGCCTTCGTCGTGATCGACGAGGCCCAGAACCTCGAGCGGGGCGTGCTCCTCACCGCCCTGTCCCGCCTGGGCGACGGCAGCCGGGTGGTCCTCACCCACGACGTGGGCCAGCGCGACAACCTCCGCGTCGGGCGCCACGACGGCATCACCTCGGTCATCGAGAAGCTGACCGGTCACCCCCTCTTCGCCCACGTCACGTTGGCCCGGGCCGAGCGCAGTGCGGTCGCCGCCCTGGTCACGAGGGTGCTCGAGGGCGCGCCCGACTGATCGCCCGGGTCTTGCCATCGCTTTGAGCGATGGCAAGTATCCATACAATCTCTTGCAGAGTGCGGGACACGGGGTACCTCCATCCGTACCCTTGTGATCACGCCCACAAGGGGAGCCAGAGCCATGATCGTGACCACGCACGACCGCTCGGACACCACACCCGACTGCTCGGGGGTCACGACCGACGACCGGCCCCGCTGGATGGCCCACGCCATCTGCGCCGGCCACACCGAGCTGTTCTTCGCACCCCACGCCGAGCGCCCCCCGTCCCGGCTGCGCCGTGAGGCCGCCGCCCGCCAGGTGTGCATGCGCTGCCCGGTGCGGCTCGACTGCCGGGACCACGCCCGGGTCAACCTCGAGTACGGCCTCTGGGGCGGCGAGAGCGAGGCCGAGCGGGCCGCCGCCGGCTACGCCGTCCCCGCTCCTATTGGCGGCCGTATCGCCGTCTAGGTCTCGTCAGAAGCCTCGCTGCGCTCGTTTCTTCCTCGAACTGGAGGTGCTCGCTGCGCTCGCTCTGAGGGCTCCGGAGCCGGACGGCTCGTTCCTCGCCGACACGGCTCCTCTGCGGGGGCGACCCCCGCACCCCCAGCGGCTGCGCCGGGCCGGGCCTGGTCGTCTGCGCATCGTCTCGTCCGCTCCTGCCTGGTGGCGGGCCTCGTCTCGTCGCCGCGGACTGGTCGGCGGGGCATCGCGCGGGTGGTGGCGGCGTGACCACCACCATCCCCCACCATGACGGGGGAAGTCTTTAGCCTTTCGACTCGATGACCAGGCGACACGTCGTCTACGGGCTCGACATCGAGACCGACACGACCGCAGACGGACTCGACCCTCGGGTGGCCTCGGTCATCACCGTCGCCCTGTCGCTCCCCGGGCACGACGAGATCTTCAGCGGCCGCGAGTCGACCCTGCTCTTCGATCTCGACCAGCGGCTGCGGGACCTGCCCGCCGGCGTGCTGGCCACGTGGAACGGCGCCGCCTTCGACCTGCCGTTCCTCGCCCACCGGGCCGCCCTCCACCAGATGGACCTCGGCCTGCGCCTGCGGCAGGACCCGACGCTCACCGTCCGCGATCCCCTGCCCGGCGTGGCCGGCGCCTTCCGCGGCGCCTGGCACCGCCACACGCACCTCGACGCCTACCGCATGTACAAGGGCGACGTCGGGCCGGTGTTGCGGGTGTCGTGCTCGCTCAAGTCGATCGCCCGGCTGGTGGGGCTGATCCCGGTCGAGGTCGACCGCACCCGGATCCACGACCTCTCCCGCGAGGCCCTCCACGCCTACGCCTCCTCCGACGCCCGCCTGGCCCGGGTCCTCACCGAGCGACGGATGCCGGGCGCCGCCCGGTTCATCGATCGGCTCGACCCGCCCGACGCCGCCCACGGCCCCGCGTCGGCCATCGCCTGACCGGCACCTGACCGTCGCCTGACGGGGTCGATCGGGCCGCTCGGGTCTCGCTGTCACAGGGGGTGGGCATGATGGGCGTCGAGGGTCGCGGCCGCCCTCACCCCGGGCCCCGGCCCGTGGGGCCCACCGACCGCCGGAACGTCGTCTCGTCCGGAGGTCATCCATGCCCCACCCCACCTGCACCATCCCCCGTCCCCTCTCGAGCGCGGCGCTCGACGGGGTCGCCCGCCAGCTCGCCGAGGCCCATGCCGGCGCCACCCACGCCACCCTCGTGCGGATCCGCCCCGGCCCGACGGGGGTCGACATCGGGCTGTGTGCACTGCCCGAGGGCGTCCACCCGGCCGACGCCCTGATCGGCCACGTCGTCCCGCCGGCCTGGGCGGCCTCGGGGGTGGTCGCCCCCGCCCGGGCCCGCGTCCTGGACGAGCCCGACCACCCCGGCACCCCCACCACCGTGGTCGTGCTGGTCGGCCGTGACGGCCACCTCGCCAGCCACTCCGTCGGCCTCGATGCGCTCGGGACCGGGGGCGAGCAGCCCGTGGGGCGCATCCCGGACCTGCTCCGGCGCAGCCTGAGCCTGCCCACCGCCCCGCCGGGCGCGCCGGCGGCCGAGTGGTGGCGGGTGTGCTGGCTCGACGCCCTGGTGGCGGCCACCGCGGCCGACCCGACCCACCGGCCCGACCCCCAGCGCCCGCTCACCAGCACCCTCCCTCCCGACCTGGTGCAGGCCCTGGTCGACGAGCCCGGGCTGTGCGGGGTCGAGGGCTGGTCCCGGATCCGCCTGCTGGCCGCGGCACCGGAGACGCCCACGGCGCCGGGACCGGCGGCGGTCCGCCGGGCGGTGGCGCCGTACGTCGAGCCGTCGCTGGCGGCGTGGATGGACGACGGGTGCTTCTCCCGCTGGCTGCTCGGGGCCGTGCCGGAGCTCGACGAGCTCCTCGACCTGGCCTCGGCCCTGCTGCCGCCGGATGTGGTCGACGAGCTCCGCCCGGTGGCCCTCGGCGACCCGCCCGAGACCGAGGGGGAGCCCGCCCCCCACCCCGTCCGGGGACAGGCCGATGCGTCTCGGTAGTCTCCGGCCCACATGCCTGGTGCCGACACGGTGGACATCCCCGGCTACGACGACCTCGTCGAGATCGGGCGCGGCGGCTTCGCGGTGGTCTACCGCGCCCGCCAGATCCGGCTCCAGCGGCTGGTGGCGGTCAAGGTCCTCATGGGCACCGCCACCGGCGCGGTCGCCCTCGAGCGCTTCGAACGGGAGTGCGGCGCCGTCGGCGCCCTGTCCGGCCACCCCAACGTCGTCGCCGTCCACGACGCCGGCACCACCGCCGACGGCCGGCCCTACCTGGCCATGGAGCTGCTGGCCGGGGGCACCCTCGCCCAGCGGCTGGACGCCGGCTCCCTCCCGGTCGACGACGTCCTGGCCATCGGGGCCGGTCTGGCCGATGCCCTGGCCGCGGCCCACGACCTCGGTGTCCTCCACCGCGACGTCAAGCCCGAGAACGTGCTGCTGGGCGATGACGGCACGCCCAAGCTGGCCGACTTCGGCATCGCCATGGTGGCCGACACCCACCAGACCGCCACCGGGGTGGTGCTGGGGACCGTGCTGCACTCGGCGCCCGAGGTGCTCACCGGCGCCCGGGCCACGCAGACCTCCGACGTCTACTCGCTCGCCTCCACCATGGACGCCCTGCTCCGGGGGCGGGCCGCCTTCGCCGGCGCACCGGGCGAGGGGCCCATCCCGGTCATGTACCGCTCGGTGCACGAGCCCGCCCCCGACCTCCGGCCCCTCGGGGTCCCGGCCGAGGTGGCCACGCTGGTCGAAGCGGGCATGGCCAAGGATCCGGCCGCCCGGATCCCCGACGCCCGCGCGTTCCGCCAGCGCATCCAGACGGTGCGCGACCATCGGGCCGGTGGCGCGGCTCCCCCGGCCGCCCCGCACGTCGTCGTCCCCCCGCCGCCGTTGGCCCCGCCTCCGCTCCCGCTCCCGACGCCAGCGCCGGCCGACGTCACCACGCGGGCCGACCCCGATCCCGACCGCGGGCGGGCCGGGCTGGTCGTGGGTCTGGTCGTCGCCCTGCTGGTGCTGGCCGCGGTCGTGGCCGGGGCCCTGGTCCTGCTGGCCGACGACGACGGCGACGACGAGACGGGGACGTCCACGACGTCACCACCGACCGAGAGCTCGACCGAGAGCACCACCGAGAGCACGGCGTCGACCAGCAGCTCGAGCACGTCGTCCAGCACAACGTCGTCCACGACCTCGACGACGACCACCACCACCGAGGCCCCGACCACCACGACCCAGCCGGTCGCCACCGACGAGGCCGAGGCCGCCGCCCTCATCACCGACCGCTACCCGGGATACACCGTGGTCGACTCCACCGGGTTCCGGTCGTCGGGCGCCGGTGCGGTCGTCGGCGAGGACGCCGGCGGAAAGCGGGCCATCTTCCTCTTCGGCGGTGGGCGGCTGATCGGCACCGACGCCAGCGAGCCCAGCATCAGTGCAGTCGTGCTCGACGTGAGCGGCAACGACGTGCGCATCGCCTACGAGGTGTGGGCCGCCGACTCGCTCCCTCCCGAGCCCCCCACCGGTACCTCCGAGATCGTCCTGCGCTGGCCGGGCACCGACGAGTTCGTCCTCCGGGAGGGCGACTTCCCGCCGACCGACCCGGCCGTCGAGGGTCACCGCTAGAGACGGAGGGACCGCGGCGGGGGGTGCGACATCCCCGATCGGCCGGGGGGCCGTCGGTAGCCTCGGGCCATGACCGCGCCGCTCCTCGACCGGCCGAACCCCGCTCCGGTCGCTCCTCAGACCACCCGGCCGGCCGACGTCGACACGGGCCCCGAGGCGCCCACCCGGCAGCTCGAGCTGGCCCTCACCGACCTGGCCGAGGTGTTCGCCGTCTACCCCTTCCGGGCCGCCATGCCGGTGTGCCCGCACTGCGTGAGCGACGACGACGTGCGCCTGCTCGGCCGTCACCCGCAGCGGATCCCGGCCGCCCTCCTCGATCGCTACATCACCAAGGCCCTGATCACCTGGGGCGACGAAGCCGACCTCAAGCGGCTCCTCCCCGAGATCCTCGAGCGGACCTGCGCCGGTCGGCTGGGCGCCCCCGAGCCCCTGCTCGGCGCCCGTCTGCGCCGGGCCGGCTGGCTGGAGTGGCCCGCCGCCGAGGCCCCGGCCGTGCGCCGCACCCTGCGGGCCGCCTGGCTGGACACGCTCTCCACCGGCCCCGGGCCGGGCCGGCCGCCGGCCATGTCCCGGCTGGGTCTCATCGTCACCGCCGAGGACGATCTCAGCCCCTACCTCGACCTGTGGGAGGACCGGCTCGAGGCGCCCGGCCACCCCACCGCCCGGCTCCACGCCGTGCTCCACCTGGCCGACCTGCTCGCCCCTCTCGCCTCCGGGGGCCGGCGCCGCCTGGCCCGCAGCTTCCCCCTGGCCCGCCGGGGCGTCGTCGGCCAGCTCGACCAGTGGCTGCGCCAGCCCGTCGTGATCCGCCGGCTGGCCCACGCCGCCGACGCCCTCGACCGCACCCCCCAGGGCGCCCTCGTCACCCAAGCCCGCCAAGGCCTCTCGAGGCTCCGCTCCGAGCGCTGAGCCCTCCCGGTCACGAGCGAGCGACCGGGACGTCGCCCTACGGGATGTCCGTGTCGCCGGGCCAGAACTCCCTGAGATGGGAAGCGAACTCGGCGCGACTGCCGCCCTCGCCGGCGAGGGCGTCGAGGAGGGCTCCGACGAGGAGCCAGTAGAAGGGGGCGGCGTCGTCGGGGACGACGGGGGCCTTGCCGGCCTCCTCGTTGACGTCCTTGGCCACCCGGTAGAAGGCGTAGACGAGGTACTCGGCCAGCTCGGCCTCGAGCTCGGTCTCCCAGGTGACGTCGCCGCCGGCGCCCGCCAGCGTCTCCCAGTCGTCGAGGTAGGTGTCGAAGGAGGCGGCGGCGTCGGACGGGACGTCGGCCCCGGGACCGGCGGAGTGCAGCAGGCGGCGGGCGAAGGCGACCCACGCACCGATGCTGGCGGCGGCGACGGGACCGACAGCGACCTCCACGACCGCGACCCTATCCAGGTCGTGGGAGGTCAGCCCCCGGTACCGCCGGCGGCGACCTCGCCGTGGACCTTGCAACGGCTGCGGTGACCGGCAGGGCTGACGATCACGGCGAGGCGCAGCCCACAGGTCGGGCAGAAGCGCGGCGGGTCGTGCTGGGCCTGACGGCAGCCGGGACACTCCGCCGTCGGGCGACCGCACCCGTCGCAGTGGGCGGGCCCCTCCGCCACCGCTAGATGACCTTGCTGAGGGCCCCGATGGGCATGCGCAGGTCGTCGAGCATCTTGAGGTCGTCCGCCGGGCTGCGCCCGAGGTAGGTCAGGTAGTTGCCGATGATGAGGGCGTTGATGCCCGACGTCATGCCCATGGCCTGGAGGTCGCCGAGGGTGAACTCGCGGCCGCCGGCGTAGCGGAGGATGACCTCGGGGAGGGCCAGGCGGAACAGGGCGATCCAGCGCAGGGCCTCGAGCGGCTCGACCGCGGGCCGGTCGGCGAAGGGCGTGCCGACCATGGGCTTGAGGAAGTTCACCGGGACCTCGGCGGGGCCGACGGCGCGCAGCTCGGCCATCAGCTCGAGCCGTTGGTCGACGCTCTCGCCCATGCCGAGGAGGACGCCGCAGCACAGCTCCATGCCGTTCTCGCGCACCAGCCGGCAGGTCTCGACCCGCTCGTCGAACGAGTGGGTCGTGACGACCGACGGGAAGAACGACCGCGACGTCTCGAGGTTGTGGTTGTAGCGGTGGACGCCACCCTCGCCCAGCCGCCGGGCCTGGTCGGGGTCGAGGATCCCGGCCGAGACGGCGACGTTGAGCCCGGTCTCCTCGCGCACGATCGGCACCAGCTCGAGGATGCGCGTCATGGTCCGCTCGTCGGGACCCCGGACGGCGAGGACGATGCAGAACTCGCTGGCGCCGAGGGCCGCCGTCTCGCGGGCGGCGGCCAGGACCTCGTCGGTGTCGAGGAACGGCGTGGCCTTCACCACGGTGTCGAACTTCGACGACTGGCTGCAGAAGTGGCAGTCCTCGGGGCAGCCGCCGGTCTTGGCCGAGAGGATGCCCTCGACCTCGACCTCGGGCCCGCACCAGGCGAGGCGGACGTCGTGGGCCAGGGCGGCGAGCGACGGCACCGAGGCGTCGGGCACGTGGGCCAGCTCGGCCAGCTCGTCGTCGGTGAGCATCCGCCGCTCGTCGAGCAGGGCGACCTCGGCGGCGCGGATGGCCCGGCGGGCGTCGGTGGCGGTGAGGGTCTCGCGGGTGGTGGCTGCGGGCCCGGGCTTCCGCCCGATCGAGACCGGCTGGAGCGTGTCCGACATGCCGGCGATCGTACGGACCCCACCGTTCTCGGCACGAAAGTGCCGGGATGTCGAGCACTTCCGTGCCGAGAACGATGGGTTCGGGGCAGAACACCCTTGACCGACTACTCGGTTCAGAGTATTCATATCCGGGTGGCACGGTGGAAGCGCTCCAACCCCCTCGCCCTGGCCGTGCTGGCCTGTCTCTACGAACGACCGATGCACCCCTACGAGGTGGCCCAGACCCTCCGCCAGCGTCAGAAGCACGAGAGCATCCGGCTCAACTACGGCTCGCTCTACGGCGTGGTCGACGGGCTGGAGCGCAATCGGCTGGTCGAGGCCCGGGAGACGGTCCGGGAGGGCAAGCGCCCCGAGCGCACCGTCTACGGCATCACCGAGCGGGGCATCCGCGAGCTCGTCGACTGGATGTCGGAGCTGGTGGCCACCCCGGTCAAGGAGTACCCGCAGTTCGAGACGGCGCTGTCGCTGCTGCCCGCCCTGCCGCCCGACCTGGCCGCCGAGCTGCTGGCCCAGCGGGTCGTGAACCTCGACCTCATCCTCACCCAGAAGCGGGCCGGTCTCGAGGCCGCCGCCGCCCAGGGCCTCCCCCGCCTGTTCGGGCTGGAGGCCGAGTACGCCATCGCCATGCTCACCGCCGAACGGGATCTCACCGAGTCCCTCGCCCGCGAGGTGGCCGAGGGCACCCTCGACGGCATCGAGGAGTGGCGCAGCTGGTTCGCGCCGGACTCCACCGTGTTCGATCCCGAGGGCGACCACGTCGGATCCGATGCCACCGGCGGGTCCCGGTTCGGGCCGCGGGCCCCCTGGTCCGATGCCGCCGCCGAGCGCCGCCGAGCCGTCGGCGCCGGCGCCGTCGACGAGACGGCGCGGCGGGCGCGGGCCGAGGTCGACGAGCTCAAGGCCCAGGTCAAGCGGACCCGGTCGGCGGCCAAGGACGCTCGCGCTGACGGCGCCACGGGGATCGAGGTCGGCGCCCGCATCCTCACCGAGGCCGAGGAGCTGCGGGCCCAGGCCAAGCGGACCAAGGCGGCGGCCAAGGAGATCAAGACCGCCTCCAAGGCATCGACCCGCCGACCCGGGAGGCGCCCCACGGACCGCTGACCGCAGGACCGGTGAGGCCGGGTCGCGCAGCAACGCGACCCGGCTCCACCTCACGTACCCAAGCGATCCCGGTCGATGACCGGCACCACCTCGGCCCGTTGCAGAACCGATGGTAGGTCGGACCGGATCGCTCGTCCCCACGACGGGAGATCTCCCATGCACCCAACCGACCAACCCCTGATCGAGGCCCGCGGCCTCACCACGCGCTTCGGCGCCGTCACCGCCCTCGACCATCTCGACCTGGTGGCCGAACCCGGCCGGGTCGTCGCCCTGCTCGGCCCCAACGGGGCCGGCAAGACGACCTTCGTCCGCCACCTCGCCACCCTCGCCCGCCCCGACGAGGGAACTCTCCACGTGGCCGGCATCGACGCCCTGGCCCGACCGGCCGACGTGCGGCGGGCCATCGGCCTGGCCGGCCAGTCGGCGTCGGTCGAGCCGGCCATGACCGGACGGGAGAACCTCGGCATGGTCGGGCGCCTGTTCGGGCTCAACCGCCACGAGGCCACCCGACGGGCCGACGCCGTGCTCGAACAGCTGGACCTGGCCGACGCCGGGTCACGGCTGGTCCGGACCTACTCCGGCGGGATGCGCCGCCGTCTCGACCTGGGCGCCAGCCTGGTCGGCCGGCCCCGTCTCCTGCTGCTCGACGAGCCGACCACCGGGCTCGACCCCCGCAGCCGCAGCGAGCTCTGGGTCTCCATCCGCCACCTCGTCGCCACCGGGACCGACGTCCTCCTCACCACGCAGTACCTGGAGGAGGCCGACCAGCTCGCCCGCGACGTCGTGATCCTCGACCACGGGCGGGTCGTGGCCAGCGGCACCCCCGACGAGCTCAAGCGGCGGGCCGGGGCCGACGTGGTCGAGGTCCGCCCCCACGATCCCGCCGACCTGGCCCGGGTCGTCGCCCTGCTCGATCGGATCGGCGACGGCGCAGCCCGCGCCGACGATGACGGCCACCGCGCCGCCGTCAACGCCCACCGGGGCGCCGACGACCTGACCGAGGCGGTCCTGGCCCTGGCCCACGAGGGCATCGCCGTCGACGACGTCGGCCTCCGCCGCCCGACCCTCGACGAGGTCTTCCTCGCCCTGACCGGCCGACCGGCCGCCCCCACCGACACCGACCTTCCCCTGGAGACCGCCCGATGACCGCCGTCCTCGATCCCACCGTGACGAGCCCCACCACCGCTCCCGGCGCCGGCCTCGCCACCGCCACGCTCACCATCGCCGGACGGACCCTGCGCCAGTTCGCACGGACCCCGCAGCTGCTCGTCGTGAGCACCGTGCAGGGCGCCATGTTCCTGCTCATCTTCCGCTATGTGTTCGGCGGGGCGATCCGGGCCGGCGGCCTGGACTACGTCGACTTCCTCGTCCCCGGCTTCCTCGTGTCGGGGATCCTGTTCACCGGGGCCAGCGCCGCCGCCGGCGTGGCCGAGGACACCGAGACCGGCGTCCACGACCGGCTCCGGTCGCTGCCCATCCCCCGCGTCGCCATCGTGGCGGGGCGGTCGCTCGCCGATGCCGGGCTGCTGATGTGGGGCACGGCCATCACCGCCGCCCTGGGCTACGCCGTCGGCTTCCGCACCGGGGGCGAGGCCGTCGCCGTGGCGGGGGCCTACGCCCTGATCGTGCTGTTCGGCGTGGCCTTCGGGTGGGTTTTCATCACCCTCGGCCTGGTGGCCGGGAACCCCCAGGCCGCCCAGGGCATGGCCATGCTCGTCTTCCCGTTCAGCTTCGTGTCGAGCGCCTACGTGCCGGTCGAGTCGATGCCGGGGTGGATGCAGGCCTTCGCCGAGAACCAGCCCATCACGGCCATGACCAACGCCGTGCGATCGCTGATGCAGGGCGGGCCTCAGACCGTCGGGCTCGACCACACGACCGGCCACTGGGTCGTGGTCTCGCTGCTCTGGTCCGCCGCCCTGCTGGCCCTCTTCGTCCCCCTCGCCTCGTGGCGCTCCGCCCACCGGTAGGTCGAGTCAGCCCTTGACGCCTGTCATAGGCTTCTGTCACATCGCGACGGGATCGGGAGGGTCACCGTGCACCCAGAGGACACCATCACCCCCGTGGGGGGAGCCGACGAGCTCGCCCTCATCCGCCAGCAGGTCGAGGCCCTGCAGGCCCGGATCGACCAGATGGAGGCCGAGCGGCCCGGACCGGCAGATCCTGCGGCCGCCTCTCCCGGCCCCACACCAGCCCCCGAGCCGCTCCGCGTCGGCCGCCGGAGGGCCATCGCCGGTCTGGCCGGCGTGGCCGCGGCGGGGACGGCCGTCGCCCTGGCGTCCTCGTCCCCGGTCGCCGCCGCCAACGGCCAGCCGCTCCTCGTAGGGGTCAACAACAACTCGGCCTCGGTGCCGACCCTGCTCACCCACACCGGGGGCAACGTGGCCGGCACCTACGGCCTCGGGGTCGTCGAGTCGACCATCACAGGGGTGGACACGAGGCGCGCCGCCCTGTTCGGTGTCGCCCGGGGCACCGCGTTCGCCAGTGGCCTGCGGGCGGTGGGCGTCGGACCGATGGTCCACGGTGTCGTCGGCGTGAGCAGCGAGGGCAACGGGGGGAACTTCTCGTCCGCGGCGACGGAGCAGCCCGCCGTGGTCGCGATCAGCAGCAGCCAGTTCGGCCTGATGGCCCGTGGCCCCGACGGTGCGGTCCGGCTCTGGCCCGAGGTGCCGGTGCCCACCACGTTCGCCACGTCGAAGACGGGCACGCTCTACATGCAGGCCTCCCAGGCCGACGATCCCCTGAGCCAGGGCGCCCTGTGGGTCTGCGTCAAGGGAGGCGCGCCCGGGACGTGGCGCAAGGTGTCCGCCCACAACAGCGCCGGGGCGCTGCACATCCTCCCGACGCCCACGCGCATCTACGACTCCCGCCCGGGCACGAGCCCCACCGGGGTCGGGCCCAAGACGCCGTTGGTGGGCGGCGACGCGCCCCGCACCCTCGACCTCAAGCAGAACAGCAGCGGCGTGCCCGCCGGTGCCACCGGCGCCGTCGTCACCGTGCTGCTGGTGAACGCCGCCATCGGTGACGGCAACTTCACCATCTGGTCCAACGACAAGCTGAAGCCCCCCGCCAACACCCTCGTGTGGGGCGGGAGCGGCAAGCGGTTCACCACCCAGACGATCACGGCCGTCGATGCCCAGGCCCGGGTCAAGATCGACGCCAGCCGCCAGACCGACGTGGTCATCGACGTGGTCGGCTTCTACCGCTGATCGTCGGCCCTCGCGGGGCGTAACCTGCGCCCTCCACGACAGAGAGCGGAGGGACGCCGTGCGGGCCGACCACCAACCGTCAACCACCCCCGACGAGGGCGACGACGCCCTCGCCCTGGTCCAGCGGCAGCTCGCCGTGCTCCAGGCCCGGGTCGACCAGCTCGAGGCCGAGCGGTCGGCACCGGTCGCGCCGTCGCCCGCGGCATCACCCACGGTCGCACCCCCTCCCCCTCCCCCTCCCCCGCCGTCGGCGTCGGCCCCCGCCGGCCCGGTGGCGGTCGGGCGGCGGCGGGCCCTCGTCGGGCTGGCCGGTGCGGCTGCGGCCGGCACGGTCGCGGCTCTGGCCAGCGGCACGCCGGCCGCCGCCAACGACGGCGACGAGCTCCTGCTGGGGTCCCTGAACACGGCCACCTCGTCGACCCAGGTCACGGTGACGGGAGGTCCGGACGCGTTCGGCCTCGGCGTCATCGACGGCACCCTCGGCGACGCGGCCCAGGGCGATGCCATCCTGGGCGTCGCCCGCGGGAACGCCTTCGGGACGGCGGTCAGGGGAGCGGCCACCGGCGAGGGCGTCATCGCCGTGGCCGGCTCGAGCGAGAACGGCATGGGCGCGTTCTTCACGACCGGCTCGTCCGACGCGCCCGCCGTGCTGGCCGCCGGCTTCGGCATCGGGCTCTCGGCCGCCGGCATCCTCGGCCAGCTCCAGATGACGCCGGAGCTGCCGAGCCCGCTGACGTTCCCGACGGTCGGCCGGACCGGCACGCTCTACATGCAGGCCGGCCAGGACGAGGAGTCGTTCATCGACGGGACCCTCTGGGTCTGCGTGGAGGACGGGACGCCGGGGACGTGGCGCAAGGTCGCCGCCCACAACACCGCCGGGGCGCTGCACCTCCTGCCCGCACCGCACCGGGTCTACGACTCCCGCCCGGGAGCCATCCCCACTGCGGTGGGGCCCAAGACCCCGCTGCCGGCCGGCAACGTGGCCCGCACCCTCGACCTCAAGGTGGCCTCCAGCGGCGTGCCCGCCGGCGCCCTGGGCGCCCTCCTCACCGTGCTCCTCGTCAACGCCACGACGGGGGCCGGCAACTTCACCGTCTGGGCCAACGATCAGCCCAAGCCCACCGCCAACACCCTCGTCTGGGGCGGTGACGCCGGCCGCTTCACCACCCTGGCCGTGACCAGTCTCGACTCCCAGGCCCGCGTCAAGGTCGACGCCAGCCTCCAGACCAACCTCGTCCTCGACGTCGTCGGGTACTACCGCTGAAGGAGCCGAGCCGCCAGGCTGACGGGGTGACGGACCCCGCGGCGCAGACCCGACCCGACGTGGTCGTGATCATGATGGACGACCTCGCCTACGGCGACCTGGCCTGCCACGGCAACCCCCACGTCGTCACGCCCCACCTCGACCGCCTCCACGGCGAGAGCGCCCGGCTCACCCGGTACTCGTCGGGCCCGATGTGCACCCCGGCCCGGGCCAGCCTGATGACCGGCCGCTACCACCAGCGCACCCGGGCCTACGACACCTTCTGCGGCCGGTCGATGATCGATCCCGGCGAGGTCACCCTGGGCCACGTACTCGGCGCCGCCGGCTACCGGACCGGGGCCTTCGGCAAGTGGCACCTGGGCGATGCCTACCCGATGCGGGCCGGCGATCTCGGCTTCGAGGAGACGCTGGTGCACAACGCCGGCGGCATCGGCCAGCCCGGTGACCACCGCGAGAACCACTGGCGCGAGGGCGAGTCGTACTTCGACCCCGTGCTCCACCGCGACGGCGTGCCCGAGCGGGCCTCGGGCTACTGCACCGACGTCTTCACCGATGCCGCCATCGACTTCGTCGAGCGGGCCCGGGCCGACGACGCGCCCTTCTTCTGCTACCTCGCCACCAACGCTCCCCACACCCCGCTCGAGGTGCCGGAGGAGTGGATCGACCGCTACCGGGCCGACCCGGCGCTCGGCGAGGTGCACGCCCGGCTCTACGCCATGGTCGAGAACATCGACTGGAACGTGGGCCGGCTGCTCGCCGCCATCGACCCCGCCACGACGCTGGTCGTCTACACCAGCGACCACGGGCCCTGCCCCAGCGCCCGGGACTTCTCGCTGGCCCCCGACCGGCAGGTCCGGTGGAACGCCGGGCTGCGGGGCGAGAAGGGCTCGCTCTACGACGGGGCGGTGAAGGTGCCGTCGTTCTGGCGGGGCCCGGGCGTGGCGGTCGGCCGCGACGTCTCGGTGGTGGCGTCGCCGATCGACGTCCTCCCCACGCTGGCGGCCGTGTGCGGTGCCGCCCTGCCCGCCGACGTCGCCCTCGACGGGGTCGACCTCTGGCCCGTTCTGGCAGGGTCCTCCGAGGGCGACGACGACCGGGCCCTGTTCCTCCAGTGGCACCGCGGCAACACCCAGGAGCGCTACCGCAACTACGCCGTCGTGCGGGGCCCGCACAAGCTCCACCGGCCGGTGGAGGGCGCGGCCGACGAGCTGTACGACCTGCTGGCCGATCCGGGTGAGGCCACCGACGTCGCCGCCGAGCATCCGGAGGTCGTCGCCGGCCTCCGGGCCGCCTACGACGCCTGGTTCGACGACGTGTCCACCACTCGGCCCGACAACTGGGCGCCGCCGCGCATCGTCGTGGCGGCCGCCGCCGGACCCGGACCGGTCGTGTTGTCGCGCCAGGACTGGCGCATCGACGACGGCCTGGCCGACATGGGCGAGCTGGCCGGGTGGATGGCGTCGACCCCGGGCTGGTGGGAGATCGCCGTGCCCGAGCCGGTGGTGGTGGACGTCGACGTGCGCCTCGACGCCTTCTCGTGGTCGCACCCGGCCTTCCTGATCGCCGTCCACCTCCGCATGGGCGACCGGACCTGGTCCACCCCCGGTGTCCTCCAGGTCACCCGCTACTCGTTCCCCGCCGTCGCCCTGCCCGAGGGCGACACCAGGGTCGAAGCCTGGGCCACCGTGGCCGGCACCGACCAGCGCTCATCAGCCCTCTACGTCGACCTCGTCGTGGCGTAGCCTGCCGCCACCTGAGCCACCACCCAACGGAGGTCGCCGTGCGGTCCGACCAGAATCCGTCATCCACCCCCGACGACCTCGTGGTCGTCCCCCGAGCCCAGCTCGACGCCCTGGTGGCGCGGGTCGAGGCTCTGGAGCGACGGGACGGACCCGACTCCGGGCCCGAACCCGGTGGTTCGGCACCGGCGGGCGTCGCCGGGGCGGTGGGCCGACGCCGGGCCCTCCTCGGCCTGGCCGGCGCCGCGGCCGGGGCGGCCGCCACGATGGCGGGCCCGTCCCGGCCGGCCGCCGCGGACAACGGCGACGAGCTCATCGTCGGCACGAACACCAACACGAGCACGAGCGCCACCGGCCTCGCCGTCACCGGCACGAGCGCGGGCTACGGGTTCGGCGTCGTCGACAACGGGCTCAGCACGCTCGACCTCGTCCCCGCCCTGCTGGCCCACGCCGGCCACGAGAACTTCTTCGTCGCCGTCCTCGGGCTGGGGAACGGCGGCTCCGATGCCCTCGTCGGCCGGGCCACCGGATCGGGGGCCGGCCTGCGGGCCTCGTCGACCAACGGCGCCGGAGCCGTCATCTCGAACGGTGCCGCCGTCCCCGCCCTGGGCGCGCTGAACGTCGGGGCCAGCGCCCCGCCCACCGGCCCGGGCCAGGTCGGCGGTACGGCGATCCAGGCCGATGGCCACACCCACCTCTACCTCACCCCCAACCTCCAGCCCGCCCCGCCCGCCTCGTCGGCTGCCGCTCTCGAAGGCCATCTGCGGTGGGTCCACGTGGAGGGCACCACCAACGCCCTGTGGGCATGCATCGAACCCGGGACGCCGGGGACGTGGCGGAAGATCACGGGGATGGGCACGGCGGGGGCGTTCCACCTGCTGCCGACACCCAAGCGGGTCTACGACTCCCGGCCCGGCACCCAGCCGTCCCAGGGGCCCAAGACGCCGTTGCCCGGCGGCAACGCGGCCCGCACCATCGACCTGAAGCACAACAGCTCGGGGGTCCCCGCCGGGGCCACCGGCGTCCTGCTGACGATCCTGCTCGTCAACGCCGCCAACGCCAACGGCAACCTCACCGTCTGGGCCAACGACAAGTCCAAGCCTGCGTCCAACACCATGGTCTGGGGCGGCAGCAGCGGCCGGTTCACGGCCACCGCCGTCAGCGCCCTCGACGCCCAGGCCCGCGTCAAGGTCGATGCCAGCCACAGCACCAACGTCGTCCTCGACGTCGTCGGCTACTACCGCTGAGCGTCAGCCCCTCACGAGGTCGGCGATGGTCTTCATCTGGGTGGGGGGGCCGGCGACCAGGAGGGTGGTGATGCAGGTCTGGCGCCAGCGGTCGAGATCCTCGCGGATCTTGTCGGCCGGGCCGACGAGGGCGACGTCCTCGACGAGGGCGAGGGGGACGGCGGCGATGGCCTCCTCCTTGCGACCGGACAGGAACAGCTCCTGGATCTGCTCGACGGCGTCGGCATGGCCCATGCGGCTGAACAGGTTGGCGTGGAAGTTGACCTCCTTGGCGCCCATCCCGCCGATGTAGAAGCCGAGCGACATGCGGACCTGGTCGGCGGCCTTCTCGACCGAGTCGTCGATGACGATCTGGACCAGGTTGGCGACCTCGAAGTCGTCGGGACCCCGGCGGGCACCCCGCCGGCCCCAGCCCTCCTCCAGCGACGTGCGGTACAGCGGGTCGAGCCCGGGCGACATGAACATCGGCAGCCAGCCGTCGGCGATCTCGGCCGCCAGGGCCACGTTCTTGGGCCCCTCGGCACCGAGGTAGATCGGCAGGTCGGCCCGCCGCGGGTGGGTGATCGACCGGAGCGGCTTGCCCAGGCCCGTCGTGTCCGGACCGGTGCGGGGCAGCTGGTAGTGCCGCCCCTCGAACGCCACCGGCTCCTCGCGGGCCAGCACCGAGCGGACGATCGAGATGTACTCCCGCGTCCGCTCCAGCGGCCGGGGGTAGGGCTGGCCGTACCAGCCCTCGACGACCTGCGGGCCCGAGGCGCCGAGGCCGAGGATGAACCGGCCCTCGGTGAGGTGGTCAAGCGTGAGGGCGCTCATGGCCGTGGCCACCGGCGTGCGGGCCGCCATCTGGCAGACGGCGGTGCCGAGCTGCACCTTCGACGTCGAGGCGCCGTACCACGCCAGCGGCGTGAAGCAGTCCGACCCGTAGGCCTCGGCCGACCACACCGAGTCGAAGCCCAGCTCCTCGGCGGCCGCGATCTGCTCGGTCACGCCGGTCGGCGGTTGGGCGAACCAGTACCCGAGGACGAGTCCGAGCTTGAGGTCATCGGTCATGGGCAGGACCGTACCGCCCCCGGCCCGTGTAAGGTAGAACACGTTCTCGTTTTCGCCAGGAGCGCCCCCGGAACCATGAGCCGCTACCCCTTCCCCATCCCGTTCGGCTGGTTCCAGGTCGCCTACCCCGAGGACGTCCCGGCCGGCACCAGCAAGGCGCTCTTCTCCTTCG